>QIGA01000271.1 GCA_003229915.1 Chloroflexota bacterium | reverse complement strand
TGTCATAATATTAAATGTTGTCGGTTTCTAGTGGGTAGGTTGGCCGACGTCGGCCAACCTATCACAATGAATTTCGATTGGCCTGATGTCTGTAGTTCCATCCCCGTTCGAGGTGGTGGGTTCCATTTCATTTCACCCACCCTACGATACTAGCGGAGGGCGAGGTGACGCTAGATGGGGTTGATGCGGCCGCAGCGCGGACACCTGACGCTGGCTTTCTTGAGGTTGGGAGGCACTCTCAGCTTCGCGCCGCAATCACAATCGATAGTCTTGTAGTTGCTCTTGCGCCACATCAGGTCCGAGACCTCGCGAGTGCGTTCCAATTTGCTTGGTTCGGGCTCTCTCGCAGCTTCCGGCTCCGCTGCACGCAGCCCGACGGCACCCACACCGGCGATGGCAGCCGGAGCGAAGACCCCCCTGGCACCCTTGTGGGTCTGGCGGTAAGCATTGTCGTAGTCAGCGAGGGAGACGCCGCCAGCCATGGAGCGTAATATGCGTACCCGCTCTGAGATAGGCGGGTGGGTGCTGCTGAGGTCCGTGGCCGCGCGTCCTTTCTTGCGGAAGGGATTGAGTATGTACATCGGGGCTGTAGCCTTGTTAGCCGATTTCAGTTGTACGGTTGAACCACCGAGCTTCTCCAGTGCTGAGGCCAGACCCGCCGGGTATCTGGTGTACAGGGCCGAAGAGGCATCGGCCAGGTATTCTCTCTTCCTGGAGATGGCGAAGTAGATCAACTGAGCGAAAATAGGCGCCAATATCACCAACGCTATCCCTAAGATAAGAATTATCATCTGCCCGCCGCCACCTCCACCCGAAGACCTTCTCCTGCCTCCAGTCATGGCGCTGAAGAAGAGCAGATAGGTCGCGTAGTAGGCCAGAATGACTATAGTCCCTAGAAGTACGCTGCACAATGACATCAAGAGTACGTCGCGGTTCTTTATGTGAGCGATTTCGTGGCCGATGACACCCTGCAACTCATCGCGGTTGAGCTTCTGCAAAAGGCCCGAGGTTATGGCGACAGAAGCCCGACTGGGGCTCCTGCCGGTGGCAAATGCATTCAGTGCTGGGTCGTCGATGATGTATATGCTGGGCATCTTCTCCAGGCCCGACGCAATCTTCATCTCCTCGACTATGTTATAGAGGCGGGGATGGTCATCGCGCTCTATTTTCTTTGCCTTGGAGACAGCCAGTAGAATACTGTCCCCCTGGAAGAAGGCGACCAGGTTCATTATCACCCATATCACCAGGGCAATGACCAGTCCGCCGATACCGCTATCCAGAAAAGCCAGCCCCAAGACATAGCCAATCAAGAGTAGCAGCACCAGCATCCCTGCTACCAGTATTACCGACCTGATCCTGTTGGACCTAATCTGTTGCCACATAGCCAAAACGTGTCCGGATTAACTGAAACTAACCTGGGGCGCTTCCCTCTCCGCAGGGGCCTCGACCTCAAAGAATTCCCCGGCTTTGAAACCAGCGAGTTTTGCCACTATATTGGAGGGGAACATTTGGATCGTGTTGTTACAATGCAGTACGGCATCGTTGTAGAACTGTCGTGAAAAGCTTATCTTGTTCTCAGTGGAGGTCAACTCCTCCTGCAGAGCGAGGAAGTTCTGGTTAGCCTTCAGGTCAGGATAATTCTCAACTACAGCCAGCAGCCGGGACAGGGCACCGCCGAGTCCAGCTTCAGCCTTGGACTGAGCGCCAACACCTTTACCGATCGCACCTAGGGCCATGTTGCGGGCATTGGTAACTGATTCCAGCGTCTCTCTCTCGTGCGCCGCATAGCCCTTGACCGTCTCCACCAGGTTGGGGATGAGGTCGTGCCTTCTCTTGAGTTGGACATCGATCTGCGCCCAGGCGTTGCGCATCTGGTTGCGCATCCTTATCAGGCTATTATATGTTAGAGCAAAGAAGAGGAGAAGAAATACTACGATTCCGATGATGACCCAACCTACAATAGGCATGAAACACCTCCACAAGCGTTCTTTTGTTGGCTATTTCTAGGGCTCAGACTCAAACAAAGCGTAACGCGCTATCCCGCCCGCCTCTTCCTCAGTCTAGTCCCGGGCTTGGAATACCTCTCCTAAGAAGGTGATTACGCGTTCCTGAGAGTCCGACTCCTCTGATGGCTTGTCGGGTAGCTGTGTAATCAACTGGCCAACCTCTCCCTTGTCGAACCAGAGCCCATCTCCCCGCTGGCAGGCATCGATAAGCACCTCCGGTTGATGGCCGACCGTTGCCTTTTTCATTTTCTGACCGCAGATCGGGCACTTTCGCTTCTTCTCCGCTGACTTGGCTTCGGGTGAGGTGAGAACGCTGTCCAGGGACAAGCTGGCCTCTTCAAGTTGCATTGTTTCCAGCAGAAGCTCTAGCTCGCCGGCATCGAACCAGACCCCCGAGCAGCCCACGCAATAGTCAAGCTCGATCTGTTCATGCTCTACGACTATCATTGGGCTGCTGCAGGCGGGACACTTCATGCGATGATTTCCGAAAGGTGTTATCGCAAGTGTAGACAAAGAACAAAACTATGTCAAGCAAAGCACGGAGCCCAAAAATAGCGATCAGAACACCAGTCAGTTGCTACGTCTCCATGTCTTTGCGAGGCACCCTGAGCCAGTCGTAGGGTGCCGAAGCAATCTTGAATGTATTTATGATGGGATTGCTTCGCTGAGTTTATCCTGAGTGCCGTGAGATTGCTTCGCTGCGCTCGCAATGACAAAAAAGAGTTCGCTATGACACCAGGCGAAGGGCTCACAATGACACCCCAAACTCTGATTTTTAAAGCCGATCGCTATTTCGGGGATGCTGTGGCTGGGTTGCACGTCATGCCACGGATTTTTTACGTTTCGCGGTGCGCTGACCTGTCCTTATGAAATTGACCCATATAATGCTGTATGTTAGCATACGAAGCCTGAGGTGGCTGCTAATGGAAGCGATGAGGAAACTTTCTGAACACCTG
>QIGA01000051.1 GCA_003229915.1 Chloroflexota bacterium | reverse complement strand
ACCCGGCCCGTACGCTGCCCCATCATCGTCCTGTAACGGACCTTGTCCGCTATGATCTGCGTTAACCGCCTCTCCTGTACCTCTTCACCTAATGTGGTCATCTCTGACCTCCTTTCGTTAGCCGATGTCCCACCTCTCGGAGATGCCCCCAATTATAGAGGCTCCCGCCTCCATGTATGTGACTTTGGTCTCATTGCTCCATCAATTGGCAAGCTCTTTACCTCGCCTACATATTTAATTCGCCTTAAAAATTTTATCACCCAACGATACCCAAGTCAATTATCGCACGCTAGGGGCTTCGCCGCTTGGGATACCTTGGCACAATACCGGGTTTCACGGGACGCTGGCATTGATTCTGCTTGACACAAACCACGGAAAACCAGTAAACTAAATTGTCGTCTTTCTTGATTCACCTCGTTTTCCTCCGAACCAAGCTTGACAACTCGCAGGAGAACAGCAATAGAATCCTTTACAAAGGCGGCAACATCCCTGAGACCCTGGTGAAATACGTTTAAGCATACGCTTAGGAGGGAGAACGGCATGGACATCACGAAGCCCGATATCTATGACCCATATGACCACCCCGACGAGTGGACGCCCGAGATGTACGAGAAGCTCGAAAAGGCGAGAGACATAATCGAGGAGTGGTGGCTGCCCAACAAGCGGCAACTGGACCGACTCGGCGGAGTTCTGGCAATGACCGAAATGTCAGACGTCTACTATAGTATGCACAAGTCGATAATAGACGCCGGATTCTACGGCAGAACTATCCCCAAGGAATACGGAGGCCCCGGCTGGAGTATGTACGAATGTGGGCTCTTCTCCGCCGAGATCACCAAGATGGGCTACACCCCCAGGCTCGACGATTCCTTCGCTTATGGCGAACCCTGGTGCCATATTCTCCAACACTGGACCCCGGATGAAGATGCCAAGAAAGAGTACTTCAAGCGAACAATGGATGGCGGATTCTGCACTGTTTGGGCCACCGATCCGGAATCGGGCGTCGATATGGGCGGGATGAGGGGCAGCGCCACCCGCAACGGAGACTCCTACGTCCTCAACGGCCCCAAGTGGTGGATGGCTATGTGCAGCCCGGGGCCCGTTGGCCTTCAGTGGCATCTGGCATTGATGAAAACGGACACCACCAAACGCACCAGCGGGCTCAGCCTGTTTATCGTCAACGATGAGGCAGATGGCATCATCCGCGGCCGAGAGGGAGACCTGACAGGGGCAAGGTGGGGCTGCGCGCGCTATGAACTGCTACTGAAGGACCTGAAGATAGACAAGAAGTACCTGGCGGCCCCCGAGGGCAAAGGGCTATACGCCCTAGTCGACGGGATGAACAAGCACATGGGCAACCAGGCTTTCCAGGCCGTGGGAGTTTGCGAGGCTGCCATCAGACAGGCCCTGGACTACACCACGAGCACAATACGCTGGGACCACCCTATAATCGAGTACCAGGGTGTTCACTTCCCCATAGCAGACATGTGGGTTGCTGCTGAGGCTTCCCGCGCTGTCGCCAGCAAGGCCAACAAACTCTACGATCAGGGCGATGATGATGCGAAACGCGGCAAATGGTCTATTCTCGCTTTCCGCATGGCCGCCCCGGCAGCTATCGACGCCTGCCGCAAGGCTATCGAGCTCATGGGTGCCCGCGCTATCGAGAGGGAGGAAGGCTGGTCTGTGGAGCTGATGTACCGCGATTCCTTCATCTTCCAGCTCTACAGAACACCCAACGTGGACAGAAAGTTCCTCGCTTCGTACCTTGTACGCAGAAGGCTTTAAGACCATTTCAGGGAATACACAGGCTGACTTAGACGCGAAGCTCGCTTGCAGTGCAAGCGAGCTTCGCTTTATTATGTCGCTGAGCGGAATTCCGCCAGGTTGAGGCGAAGCCTAAATAATGCTACAATCCAGTTGACAACAACGTCAGACAATTCACCTCTCAATCACCTCATCTTTGGAGTAATTAAGTCATGGATGACCGCCCAAGAAAATTGAACATTGAGGTAACAACAAGGTGCAATCTGCATTGCACTATGTGCATGAGGAAAGTGTGGAAGGAAGAATCCGGTGACATGAGCCTGGAGACCTATGAGGCGCTGCTGCCGTCCTTCCCAGAGCTCGAGGGTGTCAATATAATCGGTATTGGAGAGCCACTACTTAACGAGCACATCATCGAGATGATAAGGCTCGGCAAAGCGCACCTTCCCCCAAACGGCACGTTCAGCCTCACTACAAACGCCACTCTTGTCAATGATGAGATGGCGGAGAAACTGGTAGCGTCTGGCCTTGATAACATCGTTATCTCTGTTGATGGGGCTACACCCTCCACCTTCGACGAAATCAGGCAAGACACCAGTCTGGATGAGGTGCTGAGAAACATCGAGCGTTTGAACAAAGCTAAGGAACAGCTCAACAGCCAGCTTCCCAGGATTGGGTTTGAATTCGTCGCTATGAAAAGCAATGTCGCGGAGCTATCACAGCTTGTCGATCTTGCTGTCCAGTACGGCGTGAGCTTTATCATCGTTACTAACCTGCTGCCCCATACCCAGGAGATGAATGAACAGATTCTTTACGAACTTAACTCCGACCAGGCTATTGAGCTATTCAATGCTGCTAAAGCAGAAGCCAAGAGTCGCGATCTGGAGTTGACGTTCGACAGCCTTGATGTCGAGAATTACGCCAACGCCCTGTTCGGGGTCCCTCCACTGAAGGGCAAACTGCGCTCTGCAAAGCCTGTGTGGGAAAACGTGCGCGGTTACGACAGAAGTATGGAGCAGAGGTTTCAGCTACTTGACGAAATAGTAACGAAAGCTCGTGAACAGAATGTTCTAATGAATCTCAAGAATCTCATGCAGCGAGATGGCGCTCACTTCAACCATGCGGCCGAGATCTTCGCCCAGGCCACAAGAGAACACGGTATAGACCTCGACCTGCCACCGCTCATACCTAAGACCCAGAGAGAATGCGGATTCATCAAAGACGGTATTTCATTCATTAGCTGGGACGGTTTCGTCAGGCCCTGCAATAACCTGTATCACTCATACATGTGTTATGTAAACAATAGAGAGAAAAGCATTACCAGCGTCAGCTTCGGCAACGTGCGGCAGCAGGATTACAGGGCGATATGGGATTCGAGGGAATACCGTAGTTTCCGCAGACAGGTGCGCAAATTCGATTTTGCCCCCTGCGGGGACTGTCCTCATTCCGAGGGCTGCTTTGCCCTGCTTGCGCCAGTATTCCGGAAGGACTGCTATGAATACACTCAACCCTGTGGTGATTGCCCCTGGGCCAGAGGTATTCTGAAGTGTATGTAGTCTGATTTCCTCGACGGCTCTATTGTCTGGAGCCGTTTGGTAGTCTACCGCTTCATGCCAGACGGATATGATACATCAGGGCGATCGCCCCTGACTTCCTTCAAAACATACTCGGTTTGGTCTTGCTCCGGGGTTATCATAAACTTGGTTTCCTTGAGCTTCCATACGCCGCGTTTCCCGCAACGCTTGCAAGGGGGTAGCAGCTCTCCCCTCCCAAAATAGGCAACACGCTCATCGCCCGAAGGGCTGCAATCCGAAGGTGCGATATGCTCCACGAGCTCGTAATCACCGTCAATCGGCGCTCTGTTCGAGCTTCTGACCGCAGTGCCCACCGGGACATCAATCATCTTGCGCTGTTCCATTC
>QIGA01000041.1 GCA_003229915.1 Chloroflexota bacterium | reverse complement strand
ATCTTGGAGCTGGGCGAGGGGATCTCAGCGCCCTACTGCTCCAAGCTGCTGGCTGATCTCGGTGCCGAGGTAATCAAGATTGAGACTCCTGATTGCGGAGACTCCGCGCGCCAGGCAGGGCCCTTCCCTGACGATGTCCCCCACATGGAGAAGAGCGGCCTTTTTCTGTACCTCAATGCCAATAAGCTGGGCATTACCCTGGATATGGGACAGCCCGAGGGGCAGAGCCTCTTCGGCCAGTTGGTAGAGAACGCAGACATTGTTATCCACAACAAGTCTCCTGAAGAGGCCGACAGGCTGCACCTCGCATACGATTCGTTGCAGGCTCTCAACCGGGGCATCGTTGTCACATCTATCACCCCATTTGGTATGAGAGGACCATACCGGAGCTTCCGAGCCACACCGTTCAATGTCTGCCATTTCTCGAGCGTAGCCTCCATGATCGGAGAGCCGGACCGAGAGCCGCTGGCCTTGCCCGAGGATCAGACCGCCTACTTGGGCGCTATTACTGCCGCGGGGGCTACCCTGTGTGCCCTATTTGCGCGGGATTGGGATGGGCAGGGACAGGATGTAGATATCTCCGAGGCAGACGCCCTCGCCGGTCTTTTCGGTGGCATGAGCGTCACCCGTGCCTTCATCACAAAGGAGCCTACCCCCCGTTTCCATCGGCTGCCGTTCTTCTACCCTAACGGGGTCCTGCCCTGCAAGGACGGGTTTGTGGCCCTGGTAGCCAACACGGATGCCGAGTGGGAGCGCCTGGTAGAGGTCATGGGCAACCCGGAATGGGCTCAGGAGGAGATATTCAAGACAGCGTTCTCACGCTCCGAAATGGCCGATGCCCTGGACGAATTGCTGCTCCCCTGGCTTATGCAGCATACTAAGGAGGAGCTATTCCGCATGTGCCAGGATAACCGGGTTCCTACGGCTCCTCTCTACTCGGCCGAGGACATCGTGGGCCATTACCACCTTGAGGAGCGGGGATTCTTCACGGAGATAGAGCACCCGGCAGCAGGCAGAATGAGGTACCCAGGAGCGCCTTTTATCCTGTCCGAGACCCCCTGGACGTTACGCCGTCCCGCGCCAACGCTGGGCGAGCACAACCGGGAGATCTATTGCAACAGGCTAGGCCTGTCCGATCAGGACTTCGCCTCTCTCAGGAGCTGCCATGTCATCTGACAACGCCGTGGACAAGGAACATCCGATGCCTCAGTACCCCCTTAAAGGCATTCGCGTTGTCGACTTCGGCCTGGTGTGGGCGGGCCCCGGCCTTACAATGCTGTTGGCGGATATGGGGGCCGAGATCATCAAGGTGGAGTCCCGTCGCCACATTGATATGCTCCGCCTCTTCGCCCCTTATGCAGAGGGCAGGTCCGTTAGCGAAGATGCGTCGGCCACCTTCCATGCCCTTAACCGCAACAAACTCGGTATCGCTTTGGACTTGGGGCACGAAGACGCTCGGCAGTTGGTTATGCGACTGGTGAGTATGAGCGATGTGGTTACAGAGAATTTCAGCCCGCGTGCCATGCGCGGCTGGGGGCTTAGTTACGAAGAGCTGCGGAAAGTCAAACCCGACATCATCATGATCTCACTCTCCGCTGCGGGGCAGACCGGGCCACTACGGAACACTATGACATATGGCCCTTCACTGGGCGGGCTCGCAGGCATCGAGGCTCTGGTAGGCTACTACAACGAGGGTTCTCATGGAACTCAGATGGCCTACTGCGACCCAGTGGCCGGCGCCTTCGGAGCTTTCGCTGTGCTGGCTGCCCTGCGCTGCCGTGCTCGTACTGGAAAGGGGCAGTATATCGACCTGGCGCAGATGCAGGCAGTGGCCACGATGCTGGGCTACCCGCTAATGGAATACATCATGAACAAACGAAACCTGCCGTGCCTGGGCAACAGACATCGCTGGGCGGCACCACACGGCTGCTACCGGTGCAGGGGCGATGACAGTTGGATCAGTATCGCTGTTACCAGTGAAGAGGAGTGGCAGGGTCTCTGTCGTGCGATGGGCGATCCCGAGTGGACCCGAGACGAGAGATTCAAGGATACGCATGCCCGGAAATTAAACGAAGACGAATTGGATCGGCATGTTGAGGAGTGGACGTCTGGGTTAGAACACTACGACGCGATGTTTCGCCTCCAGCGGGCGGGCGTGGCTGGCGTCGCAACCCTTAACTCCCTTGAAATCATGTCCGATCCCCACATGGTCTCTCGCGGCGACTGGGTGCAGACCAAGTACACGCCGACTGGCGACGATGAGCTCATTCCCGGGGTTCATTGGAAGCTGAGTCGTTCCGTCGGCGGCTACTATCGCCACGCTCCCCTCCTGGGTGGAGATCGTGACTACGTCCTTGGTGAACTCCTGGGCTTGGGCCAGAATAAGATCGCGGCGCTGGAGGAGAAGGGGGCTATCTATTAGATGAGTCGCTTTCCCGCATCGCGCAGCACTCCTTAATGTCGACATGCCACCATTTTCCCCTAATAAGGTGGCTATTTCAATACTTTACCCTGGTTTATATGAAGAATTTATATGAAGCAGGTTTCTATTGCGACACTATCGTCTCTGCCAGAGTTATCCCCCTGTGGGTGCCGTCCACAGACTCACCCTGCACGAGAAATACCTAACAATATTTGGGCGAAGGCGAATCGGAGGTGTCAATGTTGACATATTCCACGCTTATCGCGACTATGGTAGACTCATAATATGAGGACAGCAAATAAGGCATTGAATGTATAAACAGACGGGGAGGGATATTGCGAAAATCAAAGAGGTAATAATTCATAACTTCAAATCAATTTCGCAAGACTGCACGCTCAATGTGGACACAAAGATTACGTCCCTTGTAGGTGCCAGTGAAACTGGTAAGACTAATATCCTAAAAGCACTGAAGAAGTTTTTTACCTCCGGAGCCTTTGATGAATCAGACGTTTGCACTTTTTCAGAGCCAACTGCCGATGATTCATACATGGTATCAGTCACATTTAAGCTGGAAGATGTTGACAAAGAAGAAGCCCCTAGAATTGACGAGAGCCTCAATGGGGCTAGTGAATTGACAATAAGAAAGCAGAAGGACGGGCGCTATGTGCTAGAAGAAACAGGGCTGC
>QIGA01000173.1 GCA_003229915.1 Chloroflexota bacterium | reverse complement strand
TGGACGCACTACTCTCCATTGTTCAGATGCCGGCTGGTATACCCGTAGCCTGCGTGGCGTTGGGCTCAGCGGGCGCTAAAAATGCGGCCTACCTCACTGCTGAAATCCTGGGGTTGAAGCATGATAGAATAAGAGAGGCCTACGAGAAATACCGCGGAGAGTTAAACAATAGTTAGACTGGCGAATCTAAGTCAAGAGTGAAGTAAGGAAGAAAAGATGATTGAACGCTACTCCAGACCGGCGATGAAGAAGGTCTGGTCAGACGAGAATAAGTTCGACAAATGGCTTCAGGTGGAGGTCGCTGTCTGTGAAGCGTGGGCTGAACGCGATGTCGTCCCCAGGGAGGCGATTCCCGAGATAAGGAAGGCGACATGTGACTTAGTACGGATGGAGGAGGTGCTCAAGGAAACCCATCACGATGTAACCGCTTTCCTGAGGTCGGTTTCCGAGAGCATTGGCGAAGAGAGTCGCTTCATTCACCTTGGCCTTACCTCCTCTGATGTCATGGACACCGCGCTTGCCCTCCAGTTGGTTGAGGCCGCAGACATTCTGGCCAAAGACATCGATGGCCTCACAGCGGTGCTCGAACAGCGAGCTCTGGAACACAAACATACCATCATGATGGGGCGCACCCACGGTGTTCACGCCGAGCCGATGACCTTCGGTCTTAAGCTTGCGCTCTGGGTCGAGGAGATGCGGAGAAATACCCACAGATTCGCTGAGGCAAGAAAGGCGATCGCTGTAGGAAAGATCTCGGGCGCGGTGGGCACACACGCCACAGTGCCGCCCGAAGTCGAAAGGATCGCCTGCGCCAAGCTGGGTCTGGAGGCAGCATCGGTGTCGAATCAGGTCGTGCAGCGCGACCGGCACGCACAGTTTGTCACTACGCTGGCCATCATCGCAAGCTCCCTGGAGAAGTTTGCCACCGAGATCAGAGGACTTCAGCGCACTGAGGTGTTGGAGGTCGAGGAGCCCTTTGAGCAAGGGCAAACAGGTTCATCAGCCATGCCACACAAGCGAAACCCCGAACTCTGCGAGCGCATCTGTGGCCTGGCCAGGCTCGTCCGTGGTCACGCGCTGACTGCCATGGAGAATATCGCCCTCTGGCACGAGAGAGATATCAGCCACTCCTCCGCTGAACGCATCATCCTGCCTGACTCCTGCCTGGTATTGGATTACGTCCTCAACATATTCATATACGTTATGAAGGGGCTTCAAGTATATCCCGAGCGAATGAAAGAGAACATCGAATTGACCAAGGGGCTGGTGTTCTCCCAGCGAGTTATGCTGGCGCTGATTGACAAAGGGCTGTCCCGGGAGCAGGCTTACAAGATGGTTCAGCGCAACGCTATGAGGTCGTGGAAGGTAAGAGAGAGCTTTCTGGGCCTTCTCCAGAACGATCCTGATGTTGCCAAGACCCTTTCCAACTCCGAGATCGAGAGCATTTTCGACTACGGCTATTTCCTCCGCCATGTGGACGAGACATTCCAGCGAGTTGGGTTGGGATAAAGAGAGGAGACATGATAGAAGCCCTGAGGATACTGAATGAGGACATTACCTGTGGGGTTCTAAGTGTGGAATATCTGACAGTTACTTCTCACTTGGTTTTTAGATCAAACGCTCATGGGTGGTGTTTCCTATCAACAAATTATGAAAGGCGACGCGCAAGATTCCGTTCGTGGTGAGCTTGTCGAACCATGCCCAGCCCTTAGACCGATCCTCGTCTTGCAGAAGTAATCAGGATAAACAAAAGAACCAGTGATGAATTTTTGGGTCTACATACTGGAATGTGCCGACAAAAGTTACTACGTTGGTCATAGCGATAACCTAGAAAAGCGTTTGTATGAGCATGAACAGAACCTTTTCAAGTGCTATACATCTAAGAGACTTCCCGTGAGGCTTGTCTATTCCTGTAAATTCGAAACTCGAGAGGATGCATTGGCTAGTGAGAGGCAAATAAAGGGATGGTCTCGCAGGAAGAAGCAAGCATTGATTGCTGGAGATTGGTCAAGTTTGGTTGAGTATTCAAAGTCTAGGGTAAGTCGCCCCTCGACAAGCTCAGGGTGAACAGGATAAATCGATTTTCGAAGCAATCAGCCATGCCAGTTGCAACTGGCACCACCGAGGATGAAAACGCTGTTGTTGGAACAACTGGCATTTAAGGCTCCGTTTGTGGTGAGCTTGTCGAACCATGAACGACCCTTCGACAAGCTCAGGGCGAACGGCTTAGAGTCTATTTTCGTGACAAAGATAAGATGGTTATTCCTCATCTCTTAGAGCAAGCAGACATGCGATTGCTAGATGAAATGCTGGGGAGGTTTAGCGATGAAAAAACTCCTCTCGATAAGAGACTCGGAAGAATTTTGGGAAGTCTTCAGTGAATAGCGGGAGGCAAGGAGGAAGCAACTGCGGAACCTACCATTTGCCCATTTGCCAAGAAGATCGAGAGCGTGGAGAAAATGCGGGCCGCACAATTGAGCCGAAGGCTCGTATCGACCTGCCGGCCGAAGGATAGGAAAGTGAGAGAGCTGGCTAGGCAGCTCAAAAGACAGGACTACAACGTGAAAGCTGACGGAATTCGAGGCTATAGTCGTCCTGCTCCAATAGGTAAGGAAAGAAAACGCCCTGACATAGAGGCAACAAAAGGTAGCGTCAGGAAGATCATAGAGGTGGAAACCCCACGTTCTCTGGGGGCGGATAAAGAGCAGCTTAAGACTTTCACAAGACATGCTGCGCATAAGACAGGCACCAGGTTTGAGGTAGTCGTGACTAGGCCGCGAAAAACTGAGTCCAAGACTTC
The DNA here is from genome assembly GCA_003229915.1 of Chloroflexota bacterium. GTDB lineage: Bacteria > Chloroflexota > Dehalococcoidia > SZUA-161 > SZUA-161 > SZUA-161. Next base: position 338 of record QIGA01000173.1, on the reverse strand, counting down.
GACAAAGAAGTGAACGCTTCCGATAGCCAGTGAGGTAGAACTATGGAAGTCCTAATTGAGACCGATCTGCCGAAGCTATACTATCGCGGCAAGGTGCGTGACACCTACGAGATGGATGGCGACCAGCTCCTTCTCATAGCCACCGACCGTGTCTCTACCTTCGATGTCGTCCTGCCCGCAGGCATTCCCGACAAGGGGATTGTGCTCAACCAGCTCTCCGCCTTCTGGTTTGAGCAGACATCTCATATAGTGCCCAATCACCTGATCGAGGTAGTAAACGACGTGAACTGGCTCAATAATACCTATGGTGAGAAGGTATGCTCCGGCTACTATTCCTA
>QIGA01000169.1 GCA_003229915.1 Chloroflexota bacterium | reverse complement strand
GTGACCTCACCCTGGGCGCGAACAGCGAAGGTGGAAAGCAAGCCCAATGTCAGATAGAGGATTGCTGCTGCCGCTGAAAGACGCTTCCAATCTGTCATGTTCCCTCTTTTCCTTGGTTGTGTCACTGCCAAGTCTGTGGGTTGTAAGCCAGGCTAAAACGGGGTTATTCCCCTCATTGTCTGCGCGTCAACTTAGCCCAAGTATATATTGCTTCCAGAATGGGTGGCAATCACCCAAACGGGTGAATTCGACTAGGAGATAGTCATGTGAGATGAACAACCTAACCGAAGTTCTACAGTTTGTACAGAAAAAGGGGGATTTTGAACGGGGATTTGGGGTGCTGAAAATCTTTGGCACCACAAATCAAGCTATCTGCGGTGGAGAAGATGGATCGTCTTAGCCCAGCGCCCGCACTGATGGGGGAATAGCTACGCCCAGCGCCTGAAGCACTTTGCCCGCTACACCCTGCAACGGGGGTCGGAGCAGGTAGGTTTCCTCCCCATCGCGAACCTCGACTTCCGTGAGGGCTTCCAGGTCATGTCGAATGTCAGCCCATTCCAGGTTCCAGCCTCGCGTCGCCAGACGCCGTTTCATCTCATCGACCAGCATCAGTGCCAGGAAAGAGCAGAATACATGCCCCTGGATCGTGGCATCCCACTGGTGAAACACGGGGCGTGTATGCAGCAGGGACTTGGCCGATCGAAAGAACTGCTCTACCATCAGCAGTCGCTTGTACTGCACCGCTATCTCATCGGCTGGAAGCGATGTGTTTGTCCTGAGTACGAATTTGCCGTCATAGCGGGCATCTTGCTCAACTTTGTCGCGGTCAATGGTCATCGCTCCCTTCAGGGTTCGCAGAAACCTCCGGTAGCCCCGATTGCCCACCAGTTGCTTTATCCCCTCTTTCAGCTTATCCTCCAGGCTCCCTACGATCGCCTGCCGATCCGCCGCATCTTTGGTCGCCTCATCAGGGTTGTGGCACACGATGTAGCGCCGCCCCTCAACCCATACCTCTTTCACCCGGAGATTATCCGCAACCTCCCGGTAGCGGCCCCCGCGCCCCAGCACCCCTTCCCTCACCTCTCTCTGCTGGCGCATCCGCGCCCCCAGGATATACTCCATCCCCCGTTCTTCCAAACCCTCTATCGTCCCCTGGTTCACCATCCCTCGATCCGCTACCCAACACACCCTTTTCAGACCAAACCTCCGCCTCAGCCGATCCACCACCGGAAGCAAAGCTTTGCTGTCCACATGATTCCCCGGCCATAACTCGCAGCTCACCGGGCGCCCATCACCAGCAAGTACCGCCCCCATCACCATCTGGCGCAGGTCGGGACGATGATCCTTCGAGTGCCCGTATCGCCCCAGTGTCTCTCCTCCCCGACCCTCAAAGTATAGGCTCGTGGTATCGAAAAACGCCAGCGTGAATTCGGTGAACAGATCCCTGCGCCGGCAGAACAACGCCTCTTCAACCATGTCCTTAGCCTCTCCCAGCCACCGCATCGCCCGGTACAAGTGGTGAAGCTCCAACTCCTCAGCCCCAGGAATACGAAGTCCGCGACCCCACCGCTCACAGGACCGGTCCGACCCCGACTCGAACAGGCGGTGCAGCACTGTTACATAGATAGCCCTCTCCACCGGGAACTCGAACCGTCGATCTTGGAGCAGATTATCGATCACCCCTTGGATGCCAACCCCATCCCAAAGCCGTCCCAAGGCCAGATCAGGGCCGATTTGCCTTACTTGCTTCGCCTCCAGCTGCCCACCGCGATAGCCCTCCACCAATCGAACCTGTCGGCCGAAGCGGGCCAAGGAGCGAAGCAGGGCATCCGTGGCGCCACTGGCCACCAACTGGTCCATCCGGCCCAGCGTGCACAGGACTCGCTGCACAACACGGTTACCATCTCGGCGGTTCTCGACTACCTGAAGGTAGCGGTAAGGCTCAGTTCCCTTGATTCGGATAAACATATGGCATCCCTATATTGGACACCATATATGCTATCATCAACAAACACACAACGCAATGGACAAAAGGCTAATAATTTGGCACTACATTTCATCGCCGCCTCAGAGAAGCCAAAGCTGAGTGCCCCACCTTCCGAAGCTAGCACTCAAAACCGACTGTAGAACTTCGGCCTCACATCATTCAGTTCAGCATCAATGGTATCCAACCTATCCCTGAGAATACCGTGAGTTGAATCAAGCTCCTCGTTTACCAGTTCAACTAACTCTTCCAGCCACTCCTGGTTCAGCACTTTGCATTTGATCTGGTCGATAACCAGATGCTCCAGCCTATCCTTCGGCAGTGCTCTGGCATCACAGGCATCCCTTCCCTTTTTGTAGCCTCCATTACAAGTATAGTAATGATAGTGATGCGACTTAGCACTCCGACCTATCATAGAGTGTCCACAAGAGCAGTAGAGGAGTCCACTCAGAAGATATGAGCTGGGGATGGTACGTGGATGGATTACCTCAGGCCTCCTTGAGGCCATTTTCCCCTGTATCTGTCTGAAGACGTCTTCATCAATAATAGCTGGCCAGGCATCCTCAACCCTTACTGGAGGGTCACTGCTACGGATAGCCGGATGTCCGGGCCTGCCACCCCAGACGAGAGTACCACAGTAAGCTTCGTTTGTCAGAACCTTGTGCACTGTTGTCCTGCCCCAGCGCTGCCCGGTACTGGTACGGATGCCTTCTCTGCTCAAGGTTTTGGCGATTTCCTTGCAGCCTACATCCTGTATTGCCATATCAAATATCCTGCGAATCACCTGAACCGCAACGGAATCATCGGGGTCAGGTTCCAGTTTGTACCTGGTCTTGGCACCATCCGTTACGGCAACCTTGTGAAAGCCATAAGGTGGTCTGCTGCCACTGGAGAAACCTCTTTGCGCATTTTCCCTCATGCCACGTTTGATATCTTGTCCGAGATTGGCGCTGTAGAATTCATCGATAGCCTCAATAACCCCTTCCAGTAATTTCCCTGAAGGGCTGTCATCTAACGGCTCGTTGATGGAGATGACTTTAATACCCTTGCTCTTGAGCAATGCTTTGAAAGTGATGGAATCAACCCGGCTCCTGGCAAAACGGTTCAGTTTCCAGACCAGCACCGCTTCAAAAGGAGGCTGATGTGTTCTGGCAAGGGCAATCATTTCTCTAAA
>QIGA01000057.1 GCA_003229915.1 Chloroflexota bacterium | reverse complement strand
CAGTTTTGCTAAGCCTTCCTCGGTTACCCTCCCGAAGGTTACTTCTGGCTTATTTATCATTCTTTGAAATACCTCCTTAATTTCCGGTGGGGGGCACCTCTAACGATTCCAAGGATAAATGGGGTATTATCATTTTTCGCGTCAACGGATTACCCCTTTGCTGGCCAGCCTTGAGATTTCCTCCCTGGAGAGGCCGAGGAGATCGCCAAAGACATATTCGTTGTACTCACCAAGCATGGTGCCATGCCTGGTTATCTCTGCCGGTGTTCGTGATAGCTTCCAGGGAGGGGACAGCACGGGCTGCGCCCCGAGCGCCGGGTGATCGACTATGACAGTTAGTCCTCGCGCGTCGAGATGGGGGTCTCCCCATATCTCAGGGGAGTTGAATGATGGTACAGCAGCTACACCAGCCTTTTGCAGGATGTCCATCACCTCGTAATGAGTGTAGTTCATGGTCCACTCTTGGATGAAGATATCCATCTGCTCTTGATTCTGCCAGCGGCTGTGGGCATCGGCGAACCTTTCATCATCAGTCCACCCTGGATTGCCGATAGCGTTACAGAACGCCTCCCACTCCTCGTCTGTGGCGATGGCAATGCTGACCCACTCATCATCGCCCTGGCAGCGGTAGCAGTTGTGAGGTGCCATAAAATCGTCGAGATTCCCTTGGCGGGACTGATTCCTGCGGTTCATGGCATAGTCGAGAAGGGCATCGCCGATAAGACAGGCGGCACCCTCATATGAGGAAAAGTCGATATATTGCCCCTCGCCTGTCCGCTGCTTATGGATAAGAGCAGCAGCGATGGCGCCAGCAGCGGTAACAGCACTCATGGTATCCATAGAAAACCTTATCCACGTCGGCGGCCCATCCGGGTAACCAGTGAGATGTCCCACTCCACCGATAGCCCCAAATATCTCCATGTAACCCAGGTACTCCCGCTCAGGGCCGGTCTTTCCTGCAAGGGATGTGGAGAGCATGATAAGACCGGGGGTTATCTCCCGCAAGACAGCATAGTCTAACCCGTATTCCTCCATCACCCTTGCTCTGAAGTTCTCCACCACCACATCGCTCCGCGCGACCAACCTTTTTGCCAGCTCAACCGCTTCCGGTTGGGCCAGATCCAAGCTTACACCCAGCTTGTTTAGCTGTGTAGCGTTGGAGGGAAAGGTATCTACAGACACCCCAGGTGGCAGAGGCTCACCGGGACGAAGCGCTTGAATTTTAGCACCCTTTTCAGCATCCACCCCCGCTCTTCTGAGCATGTCCAGCCGGGCTATGGATTCGACCTTGATAACCTCCGCTCCCATGAACGCCAATAGCTTACAGGCATGTGGGCCTGCTACAGCCATTCCAAACTCAAGGATTTTCACACCTGACAGCGCACCCATAGCAGCAATCCTCCCTTCCCTGTCATCTAGATAATCCCCAGTCCCCTCAACCTCGCCAGTTCCTCCTTGCTATGGCCCAGGCGTCTGTGGTAAATCTCCTCGTTGTGCTCGCCAAGGAGGGGGGCAGCCCGTCGCCCACGCCACGGTGTCTTCGAGAATCTATATGGGGCTGTGGGATATGTTATCCTCCCTACCTCTGGGTGATCCAACTCGACGAAGAAGCTTCTTGAATTCAATTGCTCTGAGTTCATGATTTCCTCTGGCGTTTGGTAGGCCCCGGTGGCAACGCCCGCCTTCTGCCCCTCGTGGTAAATCTCGTACTTGGTGCGCTGTTTCGTCCATTCTCTGATATGCTGCTGTACTTCGTCCGAACGCTGACGGCGGACATCGGGATTCGTGAACAGCTCCTCTTTGGTCCATTCCGGGTTCCCCATCAGCTTTGCTAAATTATCCCATTGGACTTCTTCATACATGGCCAAATGGCCATAGCCATCTTTGGCAGGCATGATACCGCCAAGGGGATTCAACACGGTGGATCTGTTGGGGAACCAACCGACATATGGGTAGGCGAGGAGCTCATACGTGTTTATGTCGATAAGAACTTCCTGTTTGGATACATCTACCTGTTGCCCTAGGCCAGTGGCCCGCTGATAGTAGAGCGCTCCCAAAGTAGCCAGCATGCTATGGATACCAACCTCATATTCCCCCGCATATCTTGCTACTCTGAGGGGCGGCCGATCTGGAAACGGGTCACCCGTGGGGGTAATAAACCCCTCCGCGCCGCTGTGAAATGAATTCAGTGGGTAGGCCTTATGATCTTTATAGGGGCCGGTCTGGCCAAAGGGTGTGATCGAGGTCATGACCAAACTGGGATTAAGCTCGCTCAGAACCTCATGGCCCAGGCCGAGGTCAGCCAGCATACCGGGTGGGTTATCCTCCACCAGAATGTCGGCTCCCGCGATCAGTTCTTTAAACAGACCCTTCCCTTTCCGGGTCTCGATGTTCAGTGTAACGCCCAGCTTATTGGTGTTCAGGTAAAGGAATAGCCCACTTCGCTCTAGATGGGGAATGCCGTTGAGGAAAGGCCCCCTCCTCCTGGCCTCGTCGCCAACCCCAGGCTTCTCCACCTTGATCACCTCAGCACCCAGATCGGCCATTAGCTTTGTGCAGTAAGGCCCAGCAGCGAGATTGCAAAGCTCCACCACCTTGACTCCGTCTAAAGCTGTTTCAGCCATACTTCCTACCTCCTAGCCCAAGCTGGCCAACTTCCTTCAACTGCCTACTCTGGCATATCTAGCCGAAGCGTACTGCCTATGCCAAAAGATTCCCTATTCCCCACACCAGACCTAGAGCCTCCTCTGCACCAAGTAGGAGGCAAGAAACTTCATATCGATGTTAGGTGTTCGGTACAGGTTAAAGATGAGTGAGTCACGCCACATGAGCTCCAGTGGCCAACCCTCTTCCCTCTCAATGGAACGAGCGCCCAGGAGCTCCATTGCCTTCATGCATCCCCGAAGCAAGGCTGGAACGATGAAGCGCAAAGCGAGAACAGACCATTTGCCGTGCATCGCATCAGGATCATTGTTGTCCCACATAACGCAGGCCTTGTGAGACATGGCGCGACCGGCCTCGGCGTTAACCCACATCTCAGCAATAGGAAAGTGGATGCCCTGATACTCGATGAGATGCTGGTCCCAACGTATGGTAGTTGACGTGTACTCCACTGCCATCCTTATAACATCCTCTAAGCAGCCCGTAGCCTGAAACGCCTGATT
>QIGA01000097.1 GCA_003229915.1 Chloroflexota bacterium | reverse complement strand
GGTGAGGGTGAACCCCCCTCCCCTTAATCCCCTCCCACCAGGGGAGGGGAATTACGATGAGCTCGTGGTTAAGTTTGAGAATTCACCTGGCGGGTGGGCTTTTTGAACTTGGACTCACGGATTAAGGTTAACTGCCTGCTCCTGGAATCCTCTGGGAACCTTGCTGTAGCCTGCGCAAAGAGATGGCGATGACCATTATCATGCTCACGACCAGGGCTGAGGTGATGGACAAGGGGTCAGTTGAGGATGGGCGCTTTGAAAAACGCTGGACTTGGCTGATAGTGGAGGAAAGCCGCTGTTGGAACCACATGGCGCGGGTCTTTCGGGCTGGTGCCAGTATAAACTCATAGTTTCCAGAAGCTCTGCAACTGCTCGAAATCGATCATTCCACTTTCGCCTATGTTGTCGACCTCGATGCCGGTTTCCACTGCTGCGGCCACAGGATTGAACCCACCAAGCAGCACCAGGCCAACCCTATTCAGGCCAACGGCAATCTGGCAAACGGGCTCGCTGGTGTTACCCAGGACGTAGACCCCACCGATGCCAGCTTCGTTGAGTGTCGCAACGGTTTCCTCGACGATCGGCCTCGACGGCGCTGGTATCTCACGGAAATTAGCCAGTATCATGCCATTGCCTGTTCTGGCGGCGTCACCTACATTCGTCATCTTGGCACGGATGTATTGCTCAGATGGATCGAGGGATGTGCCTGAGTAGTTGATTATGGCTACGAAGCGTCTTGGTTTCGAGTTTCTGATTTCAAGCACCCCACCGAACCTGGATTCTATGGGGACGCCTGTCTTAAGCAAGACCCCGTTTATGGTCACGCTACACACGGTAGCGAAGCCCACTTTCCCACTCGGTATAACTACATCTCCCAGCTTCTCGCCCTCAGATGCTACTGCTATAAGGTCGCTGACGCACAGCCCGGCCTTGAAAACCTCGCTCATGAGTGCCAGGGCTCTCTTGAATATGTCCTTGTCAAAGAGGGAAGTGTTGATCGCGACCTTTCCGGTTCGCTTCTTGGGGTCAAATGTGGTGTGAAAAGCCAGCACCTCCAGCTTCTCCAGAACGAAGCCGACTTGTTCCGGCGCCAGTGCCATTCGCAGTTCCTCCAGCCCCTTTGGCGTGATTATTCTACCATCTCGGCCCATGGACTGAGTGAAGCCCCTCTCGTCCGTTATCCTCAGGTGGTATCTGACTGCTCTCTCGCCCAAGAAAATTCCGTAGTGCTCAAGTTCCCGGGCGATTGCGATAGACCCCAGTGGTTCAAAAGATTCACTTAGAACTCTGAGGATAGATATGATCTTCTTCTCGGTGTCGGAACTGGCGCCTTGTACCATGCTGACCCCTCGCGGCGTCCTAGGAAGGCGTCCGAAAACTCAGCAAAACAGGGGCAGCCTGGAGCAGATGCTCCAATATACCCGTAATTCTCAGACAGGCGTCCCAGGATAAACCGCCGTCATTATATCACTGTCCACAAGGAGTTGAATAGCTGACAGGTCCTGGACTGCGAGGTTGGGTAGGAGCGCGCAAATGTTTCTGCAGCCCTGCGGCTGCTGGCGCGGCTACCATCCTTTGAATTGATTCGTAATGGGCAACCTGCGGTCCCGGCCAAATGCCCTGGGGGTTATCTTGACGCCAGGTGGCGCTTGGCGGCGCTTATACTCGCTTGTGTCTACTAATCGGGCAGCTCGCCTGGCTATCTCTTCGTCAATTCCCATCGCAATGATCTGCTCGACACTCTTGTCCTCCTCGACGTAAGCCTCTAGTGCAGGGTCAAGCAGGTCATACGGCGGTAGAAAGTCAACATCCCTCTGCTCTGGCCTGAGCTCTGCCGATGGCGCCTTATCTATGATGCTGGAGGGGATGAACTCACAACCAGCCTGTGAGTTTCGGTATCTGGCCAGTCTGTACACCATAGTTTTGGGCACATCCTTAATCACCGCAAAGCCACCTGCCATATCGCCGTACAGCGTTGTATAGCCGGTGGCCATTTCGCTCTTGTTGCCCGTAGTGAGAACCAGCCAGCCGAACTTATTTGACAGAGCCATGAGGATATTGCCCCTGATCCGAGCTTGAAGATTCTCCTCCGCCACATTGGGCTCAGTCCCTTCGAAGGATGCGGCCAGCGTTTCCAGATAGGCTTGGAAAGCCTTCTCAATAGGGATAGTCATAAGTCTGATGCCCAGGTTTCGGGCCAGCAGCTCGGCGTCCGATATGCTGCCGGGGGAGGAGTATCTCGAGGGCATCGACACTCCTATCACGTTTGAAGCTCCTAGGGCATCGACCGCAATAGCTGCTACCAGGCTGGAATCGACTCCGCCAGAGAGCCCTATCACAACCTTCTCAATCCCGTTCTTGAGGATGTAATCACGTGTGCCCAGAACCAGCGCGCCGTATACTTCTCCGAGAAAATCACGCACCTCAGCTTGCCTTTGCGGCAACGGGGGTTTGGGAGTGCTAACTGGAGCTTTGGATATCACAACCTTGTTTGTGTGCCAGCGCTGCTCCTCCAGCACGAGCGCCCCCTTCCTCCACCTTGGGTCATGGAGGCGTGCCCGGAAGACAGCCTCAACATCGAGATCAGCCACTACCAGGTCTTCCTCAAACTGTTTGCCCCTGACTAACAGCTTCCCCTTCTCATCCAGCACCATGCTGTTGCCATCGAAGACAAGCTCATCCTGCCCTCCCACCAAGTTATTGTGGGCCACAATAGCGACAATATCCGAGGCACGGGTGCCCAACATTCTTTCCCGTAAGTTCCCTTTGTCGAAATGGTATGGTGAGGAGCTTATGTTGACAATGATCTCGGCTCCGGAGTAGGCCTGCGCGACGGATGGCCCGGCCTCGTACCAGATGTCCTCGCAGATGTTAATGCCGACGCCGACGCCTGCTATGACGTAAACCGGACACTCTCTCCCGGCTTGGAAGTAGCGGTTCTCGTCGAAGACCCCGTAGTTAGGCAAATATATCTTATGATAGACACCAGCCAACTTTCCATCGTGGATCACCGCAGCGGCATTGTAGATGTCCTCCTGGGCATCCACGAAACCAACCACTATCGTGATTCCAGAGGAGTGTTTCAGCACCTCGTCTACAGACTTCAGGTTCTCCTCGATGAACTGAGGCTTGAACAGAAGGTCCTCTGGCGGATAGCCGCAGATC
>QIGA01000133.1 GCA_003229915.1 Chloroflexota bacterium | reverse complement strand
CGATGGAGATGAGGACAGACTTTCATAAGAGATTGAAAGAGATTCAGGATGATTTGCTCGTTATGGGGAGCATGGTAGAAAAGGCCATCGACCGTTCCATCGAGGCTCTCAAGAAGAGAGACCTTGACGTAGCGAATCAGGTGATTGCCGATGACACTACGATAAACGATAAGAGGTTTAGCATAGAGGAGACGTGTATTCAGCTTATTGCTACCCAGCAACCCATGGCAAGCGATCTGCGCACCATCATTGGTGCGCTCAGCATAATAGCTGAGTTGGAAAGAATTGGAGACCACGCTGTAGGCATAGCCAAGATCGTGGTGATGATAGGAGATGAACCATCCCTGAAGCCACTAGTTGACCTGCCCCGTATGGCAGAGAAGACGAGGGGAATGCTACGCCGCAGCCTGGACGCTTTTATCGACCGCAATGCTGCCACAGCCAGGCAAATTGCCGCTGAAGATGATGAGGTGGATAGCCTCTATGACCAGGTCTTCAGAGAGTTACTTACGTTTATGTCAGAAGACCCAAAGACCATTACCAGGGCTACTCGGCTAATCTGGGTAGCTCATAATTTGGAGCGCAGTGCTGACAGGGTCACCAATATCTGCGAGCGGGTGGTCTTCGTTGTCACCGGGAAGATGGAGGAGTTTGGAACTTCGAAATACTAGGGGGATGATATTCGAACCCACGATTATTTGCGTGGCCTCAAACGGTCAAGCCAAACAGACCTGTGGCGTTTCGCGTCGTTTGCTCGGCGACAACGGTTTCTTCCAGCCCCTTCAGTTGAGCTACAACCCCCAGAGACCTGACAATATCCGCAGGCCGAGACTCGTACCTCGTTTCTCTGCCATATCTGACCGGAGAATCTGTCTCCAGCAGTAGATTCTCCAACGGAGTCTCCCTGATAGCTCTGCGATGCTCATCGTGGTATTCTCCTGCAGGGGTAGCGGAGATGAAATAGCCCTCGGCGATTATCTCCCGCAGTACGCTGGAGAACCCTGTGTACCAGTGAAAAACAGCCCTCTCCACCGCAGACTCCTTAACCAGGTCGAAGCAGTCCTTCCAGGAATACCTGCTATGAACGCTGACCGGTTTGTCATATCTTCCCGCCAACTCCAGCAAGGCCTTAAAAACCTCTTTCTGCCTCTCCTTGTCGGCCGCTGCCCTCACCCTCTTATGATAGTCCAGCCCAATCTCGCCGATTGCGACCGTCCTCTCGATATTCTCCTCAACAAGCCGCATGGTGCGATCGATTTCCGCAGCACTCATGCTCTCCAGGCTCCCCGGGTGCAGGCCCAGCGCGGGAAAGACAAAAGCCTTGTGTTTCTCAGAGAGCTCAAGCACCCTGAGATTCGACTCGTAGTCCTGGCCAACAGCTATCAGCGCAACAACGCCGACTTCCTTCGCTTCTTGGATGGCCCTCTCGACATCCTCTATCTCATCGAGATGCGCATGGCTGTCAACAAGATTGTGAGCTATTGTACTCATCGTTGCGAAAATAGGCCCTTCCTACGCCTAGCCAAGCCCTTCTCCCTTGCCATTGTTGCGAGGATACAGGCTGGCAGTTTTGGGTGGTTAGGTTGGCCGACGTCGGCCAACCTAACCAAATATTAAGAATCAGCATGATGGATTCAGGTGAAGCTAGCGCTCTCCTATGCCGCGCCATAGATACTGGAGAAGCGAATCGCTGGGCGACCCACACGGCCAACCCAGCGATTATCTCATGACGCATATTGTCGGGCATACTCCCCTACCCTGGGAGCCTGTCTGAGAATTATGGGTGGGTTGGAGCATCTGCTCTAGGCTACCCCTGTTTTGCTAAGTTTTCGGACACCTTCCTGGGGCACAAACGCCTATTTGCTCATCAACCCGTATTTCTCGATATTCTCATCGGCAACCCTTTGGATCTGCTCTACCTCCTCCCGCGCGCCATCACTGCCGAAGAGATGTCTGAACCGCACCTGTAGCTGCAGGTACTCCTCTACAGGGACCTTCTTCGGTATTTTCCGCACGTTCAACTCCCCCGAGTCTACCTCGTATAACGGGAAGAGTCCACTGTTCACCGCCAGTCTAGCGATGTCAATGGTACGCGAAGAATCGCTCCCCCAGCCCAAAGGACATGGGACATGGACCTGGATATACTTGGGACCACGGATGGAGAGCGCCCTCTTGACCTTCTTGTCCAGGTCGTTAATATAGCCTACCGAGGCGGTGGCCACATAGGGAACGCCGTGAGCCAGAATTATCTGAGGTAAATCCTTCTTGGGGCGGGGATTACCCTGGGAAACCTTTCCCGGGGGACTGGTAGTGGTGCGAGCATAGTAGGGAGTACAGCCGCTACGCTGAATGCCCGTGTTCATGTAGGCTTCATTGTCATAACAGACATAGAGGACATCGTGACCGCGCTCCATCATGCCTGAAATAGCGCCAAAACCTATGTCGGCGGCGGAACCATCGCCGCTCATAGCGATGACCCTCACCTCGTCCAAGCGGCCTGTTGCCCTTAGCACCGACTCCACACCCGAAGCCACAGCAGCTATGTTCTCGAACAAGGAGTGGATGTAGGGCACCTCCCACGAAGACTCACCGAACTTGGAGCTAAAGATCTCCAGACATCCAGTGGAGTTAACCACTATCACATTTCGCCCGGCTGCCCGCAATACCAAACGAACCGCCATCGACTGGCCACAGCCAGGGCAAGCCGTGTGCCCGGAAGCGAAAAGATGATCGCAAGACTTGTCCCGCTCCTTCACCTTAGGCATTTATCCCCTCCAGTTCCAGGTCCTCTCTCAAGGCAACAAACTCCGAATCCACTAGCTGCTGCTGCGCCCTGCTTATGGTGTTCCTTATGTCGTCCATCGTGACATCTCTTCCGCCCAAGCCGATTATGAACCCGCTGATCCTGGAAGATGCCGAACGACCGTGGAAAACAGCCCTCAAGTCGGTGGCAACCGGGCCACTGCTCCCCAGAGAAACAGCCTTTTCGATAACAACTATATCCTGGGCGTTACTGAGTGCCTGATAGAGCGCCTCCTTGGGCAAAGGTCGATAGGTTATGAGCCTCAGCAACCCAACCTTCTGACCCTGATCCCTTAGTTCGTCCACTACCTCCTTGACAGTCCCCGCCATTGAGCCCAGCACCACCACCACGGTTGAGGCATC
>QIGA01000251.1 GCA_003229915.1 Chloroflexota bacterium | reverse complement strand
ATGACCTCGTAGCCTTCTTCGACCATTCGCTGCACCCTCATATATCCCGCTTCTAACTCCTCCACCTTGCTTACGTAGGCTACGAACGGTATCCTCAGCATCTCGGAGAGTCCTGGCCCTACCTGGCCGGTATCACCGTCCAGCGTCTGCCGTCCGCAGATTATCACACCGAAATCCGCTATTTTGGCGATCGCCTTCGAAAGGACATACGATGTAGCCCAGGTATCGGAGCCGGCGAATGCGCGGTCGCTGATAAGGATGGCCTCGTCTGCGCCCAGGGAGATCGTTTCCCTCAGCGCTCCCTCTGCCTGGGGAGGTCCCATGCTGATGGCAGTGACCTTGCCTCCACACCTCTCCCTCAGGCGAACGCCCTCCTCCAGCGCATAGGCATCGAAGGGATTGATGATACTTGCAACCCCTTCCCGCACCAATGTGTTGGTCTCGGGGTCTATCTTGATGTCGGTGGCGCCTGGCACCTGCTTTATGCATACCACGATGTTCATTCGCGTAGCGCCTTCCTCTTTAGTAGCTCAAGGCCGATAACGTTTCTCAACACCTGATTGGTGCCCTCATATATCTGATTGATCTTAGCATCCCGCATCATTTTCTCCACGGGGTAGTCACGCATGTAGCCTGGCCCGCCGAAGACCTGCACCGCATCGGTGGTAACCTTCATTGCCATATCTGTGGCGAAGACCTTGGCCATGGCACCTTCCTCGGTGAAGCTCTTGGCCCCGCTGTCGATGGTCTTGGCCGTAGCGTATACCAGAGCTCTAGCCGCTTCCAGCTCCATGGCCATATTGGCCAGCATGTGCTGAACGGCTTGAATGGCGGAGATTGGGTGTCCAAACTGTTCACGTTGGCGGGCGTAGGCCACCGCTGCTTCCAGGGCTCCCTGGGCGAGTCCAACTGCCAGGGCGCCGACTCCCGGGCGGGAGGAGTCAAGGGTCTTCATGGTCACGATGAACCCGAGTCCCTCCTTGCCCACAAGGTTCTCCTTGGGCACCCGGCAATTATGGAAGACGAGCTCACTGGTGGCGGAGGAGCGAATGCCCATCTTCTTCTCCTTCTTGCCGAAGGTGAACCCTGGCGTTCCTTTCTCGACTATGAAGGCGCTTGCGCCGCGGATGCCTTTTGACGGGTCTGTCAGGGCGATAACCGTGTAGATCTCGGCCTCACCGCCATTGGTTATGAACTGCTTTGTCCCATTGAGGACGTAGTCGTCGCCATCCCGGATTGCGGTGGTCTTTAGGGCACCGGCGTCGCTGCCGGCTCCGGACTCGGTCAGGCCGAAGGCGGTGAGCCTTGTCCCGCTGGCTATGTGCGGGAGGTATTTCTGCTTCTGTTCGTCACTGCCGTAAAGAAGGATGGGCATAGCCCCCAGCGCATCTGCGGCGTAGGTGAGCGCTACTCCGCAGCAGGCTCGACTCAGCTCCTCAACAGCTATGCATAGGGCAAAACAGCCTTCACCTAGCCCTTCGTACTGCTCCGGTATGAAAATCCTAAACAAATCGGCATCGGCCATATCCTTGACTATCGTCCAGGGAAACTCCTCTTTCTCATCCAGCTCCGCTCGCACAGGGACGATCCTTTCCTCGGCGATCCTGCGAGCCAGGTTCTTGATGAGCTTTTGCTGTTCGGTCAGGAAATACTCCAAAGCGACTCTCCTTGTTCAGATTAGGGAAGATCAGAATAGGATGAAGTAATTGTAGCCGAAATCGGAAACATATCAACCCTGCCAGGGGTTCCGTAATCCGTGGATTCCATTTTATTAGTCTTTGGCATGGTTTTGCATAAATCCCCTCTCCCCTGAAGGGAGAGGGATTACGATGAATTCGCGGCTGACTTTTGAGGATTCACCTGGCAGGCGGGCTTTTTGAACCGGGACTCACGGATTATGGGGGTTGTGCTCTGACGTGCAAGGGCTTCGTCATGGTATGACAGCACTTTTCGTTCGGTTTATACCAGTATACCATTATACCAGTAAGATGGTATACTGGCTAAGTAGAGTGAAGGCGCTCCACAATGTCCCGGGCCTGGCTTATGATACGGTCGATGATTTCCTTGACGCTAACTACATCCTCGACTAGTCCAGCCACCGGTCCGCAGGCAACCACCCCTGCTTCGACGTCGCCCTCGAAAAGCACTGCCCTCAATCTCTCGCCACCGATGTATGGCAAAAGCTCCAGCATGGAAGCGCCTTTCTTTTCCAACTCCAGCACCTTCTCCGCAGCCTCATTTCTGCGCACCCTGTAGGCCCTGTTGAGGGAACGTTCAATGTACACGGTATCGGTTGTTTGAGTCTGAACTAGCCAATCCTTGAAGGCGTCGCTGGCCGGGCACTCGTGGGAGGCCATCAATCGAGTGCCTATCTGCACCCCGGAAGCGCCCAGAGCCAGGGCTGAGACGAAAGCGCGCCCATCGCCAACTCCGCCAGCGGCGATCACAGGTATTTTCAGGGAATCCACTGCCTGCGGGACCATTATCGAGAGCGGCAAATCGTCCAGCCCGGTATGGCCTGCTGCCTCATAGCCCACTAAAGTGACAGCGTCGATGCCCGCTCGCTCTGCCGATTTCGCATGCCTCACGGTGGCGCACTTATGGAGCACAGTGATGCCAGCCTCCTTGAGTTGTTCTATATAGGAAGTCGGATTCAGGGCGGCGGTCTCCACGAATTTGACCTTCTCCTCGACAACGACCTCCATATCTTCAACGATCCTGTTGGGATCACGCGTAATCAGGGCGATATTGACACCGAAGGGCTTGTCGGTGAGCTGGCGACAGGTTCTGATCTGCTCCCTCAGATCATCTTTGCTTTCACAGGTGACCGCGGCGATGAGCCCGAAGCCTCCAGCATTGGAAACCGCTGCTGCCAGCTTTGCGGTGCTCAGATACGCCATTGCGCCCCCGATTATGGGGTACTCAACGCCAAGGAGCTCGGTCAGCCTGGTCTGGAACATCTGGAGCCTCCCATTAGCAGAACAGTGGAGTTAATTGTAGCATCAGGTAAGGGTTGGAGACAACAGGGGGCAAGCTGCCCCAAAAATAGCGATCAGAACACCAGTCAGTTGCTACATCTCAGTCTAAGGGTGGTGGGAGCGCGGGGTGTAGGGGCGTTCCACGGAACGCCCTAACGCCCGTGAGATTGCTTCGCTGCGCTCGCAATGCCCCCCCA
>QIGA01000026.1 GCA_003229915.1 Chloroflexota bacterium | reverse complement strand
CAGGATGGTGTTTCGAGGCTTGAGAAGCGCAGTGATCTCCTGCTTTCTACTTTGCGCAATTATGTCGAGGCGATGGGCGGCAATCTTCGTCTGGTTGCAGAGTTTCCTGACCAGCCGCCGATAATGCTGACCGGTTTTGCTGACATAGAGGATGATCGCCCAGCACGGTAGGGTAGTAATGGTAGTTGTGTCTACGAACCATGCGGTCGGGAGTTCGAACACCCCTCAAGGGGGCTCTTTTTAGTACCCCCTTGAGGGGTATACCGAGGTCTCTCCGGGGGCGCCATTTTTAAACTAAAAATTAAGCAGTTACAATATCTCCCTTAACCGTTTTTTGTTTCAACAACACCAGTGAGGGACTTTTATGGGAGTTTTCCCCGCACACCGGCTGGCCGCTTCAATCAGGTTTGTCAATCAGCGCCCAATATTTCCATCCCCAAATGTCTGTCATCCTCCGGTCTTTTTACTGAAGTAACCTGGAGTGTTTACTTTACCATATGGCCAATATGAAATTTCCTATCCTTCACTTACAAAAGTGAGGCCAGGATTGCATAGACTCCACTCCCAAGAGCATACTACCGCTTTTAAACGAACTAATGGGATATTGGGAGGACGAAACGATGACAACGACGGAAGCGAAGACAAGCTGGTCCCTCAAGGGAACAGGTTATGAATTCTGCAATTGCGACTTCGGCTGCGGCTGCAATTTTGGTGGGTTTCCCAACTCAAAGGATGGTAGTTGCCGGGCTCTGGTAGGCTTCCAAATCAGCGAGGGTTCCTGCGGAGACGTCGAACTCTCAGGGGTGAAGTGTGCTGCTGTAATCGACTGGCCCAAGGCGATTCATGAAGGAAATGGCAAATGCGCCTTCGTGATCGATCCTTCCACGACCGACGCACAAGCGCAGGCATTGGCCCAAATCTTCACCGGCTCGCTCGGTGGGATGCCTTGGGAGCTGCTCGGACCAACCTTCGAGGTCGTTGGACTGGAGAAGGCCAAGATCACGATTGAGGGCAGCGGCCCCAAGAGCACTTTCAAGGCCGAAGGGATTGCCATGGCCCAGGGCGCCGCTTTCAAGAATCCCATAACAGGCGAAGACCACTTCGCCAACATTGATCTGCCCAATGGGTTTATATGGACGAAGGGAGAATGCGGCCAGGGAACATTCAGTGCCAGCGCGGCCGGCGTTTCTGTCGGAGCTGAAAATTCGAACTGGATTCTCTACAACTTCGACTGGTCCAACAGCTAAGTTCGAGTGGAACTCATTCTTCGACGCGAATCGATCATCATCAGCGGCTGCCTTGCTGTTGTGGTGATCCTTTCCTGGATCTATCTGCTGGATATGTCAGCGGATATGTCCGGCATGGCCATGCTGGCTGTCCAGGAGTGGGGACTGACGGACCTCATTCTCCTGTTTATTATGTGGGCCGTGATGATGGTCGCCATGATGGTGCCCTCCGCGGCGCCAATGACCCTCGCATTTCACTCTGTGAACCTGCGTCGGCAGGATACCAACCGCCCAGTCGTGCCGACCTATATCTTTATTCTGGGATATATCGTTATGTGGAGCATATACTCTGCGGTGGCCACACTCACCCAGTGGGGGCTGCACGAAGCAACGCTGATCTCTCCGGCCATGGTCGTTACCAGCCCGTTTCTGAAAGGTGGTCTTCTACTCGCAGCAGGTGTCTATCAGTGGACGCCTCTGAAGCGTGCATGCCTGGTGGGTTGTCGATCTCCGCTCTCCTTCCTGATGAGCGAATGGCGGGAAGGCAGCTGGGGTGCCTTCGCTATGGGACTCAGGCACGGCAGTTACTGTGTGGGCTGCTGCTGGATTATTATGGCGCTGCTCTTTGTTGCAGGTGTGATGAACTTGATCTGGGTTGCTGTGATCGCCATCTTCGTGATGGCTGAAAAGCTTCTACCCCATGGAGAACTCTTCGGCAGAATTGCCGGACTTACACTCGCGGGGGCCGGCCTCGCCATCATCGCCCAAGCTTAGGGCTCACGTCAGAATTATTTCACATTAACTGTTGATACCTTATCTTCTGTTTGCCAGAAAGCAAGCCATTGCGTTAACGCGCTTATCCGTCTTTGCATGGTAATTGTAGGGCAATGCATCTCAATAAGGGGTTGCCTTAACTGTTCTCGTAATGATAGAGTGGAGATATTTAGGGTTTATAGATTGTCACTCTATCATTATGAAGACGACCAGAATTCATAGCAGTGCCATCAGCACATTGCTGAGAGCACAGAAAATAGCCACGCTGGATGAATTAAAAGTGGCGTTGGATACGACTGCACCGGCAACGGTCTTTCGAAAGCTGGGGGAATTGGGATACCGCACGAGCTATTCCCACGGCGGCCATTACTATACGCTCGATAAGATCATTCGCTTCAACACAGATGGCTTGTGGTCGTATGACTCCGTTTGGTTTTCTCGGGAGGGGACCTTGTTGGGAACACTGGAAGGTTTCATTGAGCGCTCCGAGGAGGGATGTTTTTCCAGCGAACTGAAAGCCCGATTGCACGTTGAGGTCAACACCTCACTGCTCAAGCTCTTCAAGCAGGGTCGAGTGAGCAGGGAAAAGGTACGCGGGCTCTATCTCTACTGCTCCGCGGATCCACTGATTCAGCAACGTCAGGTTGCCAATCGCCAGGCGAGGAGTGCGAGTGAAGGAACGCGCGCGATCGTCATGAGCAAGGACTGGGTATCCGATGAGATCAAGGCTGCCATTATTTTGTTCGTTAGTTTACTCGATGAGAAACAACGACGTCTGTTCGCCGGGCTGGAGTCACTTCAGTTTGGCCACGGCGGCGACAGCTGGATAGCGAATTTATTGGTACTTGATCCACATACGGTCGCCAAGGGCCGTCGACAAATACTTGAGCGGGACATCCTGCTGGACGGTGTCAGAGCAGAGGGGGCAGGACGGCCTGGGGTAAAAAAAACGCTCCCGAAATAATCAAACAAATTGAGCGATTATTGGAACATGACACCGCCGGAGATCCAATGACAGGATTGAAGTGGTCTCGGCGAACGGCAGAGAAGATTGCCAGTGAGTTGGGTAGCATCGGTATTCAGGTGAGCCCCAGTACCGTCTGTCGTGTCCTCAAGACGATGGGGTTTTCACTGCGGTCGAATCGCAAGTCGATTTCTGATGCGACCTCGCCTGAGCGGAACGAACAG
>QIGA01000188.1 GCA_003229915.1 Chloroflexota bacterium | reverse complement strand
TTCATTCTTCTGGAAGCTTTTTTCATCCCATAAGTCCGGAACCGAGATATTAATGATAAGATTCATACCGTTTTACCTCATTCCTCAAAGTCAAATCTTAAGCCAACAGCTTGACAGGCGAACCCAGAGTTCACCCAATGCCCAGCTTTATCCCCCTCCCAGGAGCCATTTCCTCATCCTGATGCAGGATACTGCTGTTGGATGCCGCTAACGACAGATGGAACCTCCTATCACAATCGTTACCCTCATTGACTTCTGCAAAACCGCCCAAGCGATTCGTGATATCTTTGATTTCGCTCTCCTGGCTTCGTCACCCGATGGCAGCTTCATAGTGTCGCATGACAGTCTCTATGAACTCCCTATACTTCGATTCATCGGGGAATGCCCTCTTCGGGACGATATGAGCCACATTAGCATCGATATAAATGAACACGTATTGATTGGTCGCCACAATCCTCTGAACCTCGGCCCAGTGCGTCTTCGTTTTTCCAGAATCAGTCTTGTCTGTCATCGCTTTCGACGTGAGGGAAAGCCTGTGTTTGCCTACTATCCCGTCGTTCTGGCTTTCAAGCACCATCTTCGCCACTCGCTTCCTCATGCCTCTTCGCAAGGAGAAGGGAACGAAGAGTACCCAAATCCCTGCAAAAACCAGCCAAGGGAGAGCGGAGGCGAGTGACGCCCCCGACACGAGAATCTGCACTAGAAACACCACCACCGGAATGACCGGAGGGCCAAACTGCAATATTAAACGGGTGCGACGTACATTCGCCGAGTGCTGGTAATGGTACATGTTAAGAGCCAGTACGTCATCAAGCGAGTTTTCAAATTCAACAACCATGACCAACTTGCGTATCGACGCCTACTCAAGATAAGTTTTGCCCATAAGGAACACGCCCCGAAAGGCAAGGCACAACCAAGCACAAATGCTTAATTTCATAAGGCGAAGTTTTCACTCAGGATATCTTCCTCAAGTCTTCTTTACTTATGCCTGCCTGTTTTAGAATCTCAAGCAATGTCCCCTTTGGCAACTCCCTTTTGTGAAGAGGGACAACAGCTCTTCTTTTTGTTTCCGGGTGGTAGTAAATATGGTGGCTTCCTTTAATCCTCTCCTGAATGAATCCCTTCTCTTCAAGTATCTTGATGATTCTCTGTGGCGTGAGAGAAGGGAGTTTAGGCATGAGACTTCACCATCAGAGTATATTCCAAAGTTCCTTCCTCCGTTGGTACCTCTTCCCCATGCTCCTTCAAGCTCTCTATGTATAGCTCAATGGCTTCCTTCGCCATTTCTATTGCCTCTTCTACGGTATCTCCATACGTAACGCAGCCAGGTAGAGAAGGAACCATTACTGTATAGCCGCCCTCTGGCTCCTTCCTAAGTAGGACCCGATAGCTTAATACCGCCATATGATCACCTCACGCCGTTTGTTGCATTCCAGAACTCCACTTCACAGCTTAGTACCCAAACCCAGAATTCGTCAAACCCCGGCTTCGGGACAAAATGGCGTTGCCCTAGCCCCCTCCCAGGAGGCATTTCCTGATCCTGATGTGAGGGCTGCCGTTGGACACCGGCAGTGGCATCTGACCTCCCTTTCCACAGCCACCGCCCTGGTTCATATCCAGGTCGTTGCCGATGGCATCGATGTTCTCCAGGGTGGTGAACACATTGCCGCTGAGCATCACCGGGCGTAGAAGCTCCTCGATCTTACCATTGCGGATCATATGAGCCTCCCCCGCGGAGAAGGTGAACATCTCCATGCTGGTCATGCCGCCATACCAGTTTCTGGCGTAGACGCCCTCCTTGATCTCGGAGATAAGGTCTTCGAAAGAGGCCGCCCTGGGCTCGATGTAGGTATTGGTCATACGCACGATGGGCTGGAAGCTGTAGTCGAGCGCCCTGGCGTTGCCAGTGGGCGCCTCGCCCATCTTGGCGGCCGTCTCGCGGGAATGAAGCCGCCCTGTGAGTACGCCCTCCCTGATAAGATAAGTCTTGGTTCCCGGCACGCCCTCGTCGTCGTATTTATAGCTGCCACGGAGGCCGGGGACAGCGGCACCGTCAACAATGTCGAGGTGCTTGCCGCCGAATCTGCGCCCCAGCACCATTATCTCGCGCATACGCTCGTTTTCGTAGACAAAGTCCGACTCCGAGAGGTGCCCGAATGCCTCATGGACAAAGACCCCGGCCAGGACAGGGTCACAGATGACGGTATACTCGCCTCCCTTGAGCTGCGCCGCGGAGAGGAGTTCAACCGCCCGTCTCGCCATCTCCCCGACTTCGGAGTGCAAACCCTCCATCAATCTATAGTCCCCATTGCTCCCCAGGCTCAGCGACGCCTGCTGGACATCATTGCCCTCCCTCGCCACGGCGTTGAACCTCGCCATAACATCCACCTTCGCCTGCTCTATGTAGCTCCCCTCAGTGCTGGCGAAGATCACCTTCTTGTGCCGGTCGGCGTACATGATGGTAGAGGTCTGAATCTTGGGGGTGCTCCAGATAACATCGTTGTACTCGTCGAGGATACCCTTCTTCCGGGCAAGGGGAACAGCGGAGGGGTCCATTGCCATCTCAGGCGCGACTATATCTACAACCGGCTCGACGGAAGCGAGCTTGCTCTCTTCCTTCCCCACCAACCTCGCCTGCCGCACCGCCTTTTCCACCTTTTCCTTCAAGCCGCTCAAGTCATTGAATGAGATGAAACCCCACCCGCCCCTAACCAGAGCGCGGACATTTCCCCCGAGGCTGGTAGTTCTGCCTATGTCCTCCAGCTCCCGGCCGCGGTACTGGAGACGGGTGGCATCCCCTTCCTCGATGCGGATCTCTATGTAGTCAGCGTTGTGCCCTTTCAATGCTTCGGTAATCTGGTCACGCATGAACCCGCCTTATTTCTATCTGAATTTGCCAATGAGGCACAGAACAAGCGGACTCAATTATAAGTCGGACAGGAGGAAAAATCTAGCGGACGTGGGAACCCCGAAATAGCGACCAGAACACTGGTCAGTTGCTACATCTCAATGTCATTGCGAGGCACCCTGAGCCAGTCGAAGTGATGCTGAAGCAATCTCAACTGTTGGGGTAGGCGGGGAAACTGGCATGATTGCTTCGCTGCGCTCGCAGTGACACCTGAAACTCTGTTTTTTAAAGCCAATCGCTATTTCGGGGATCGAGAACCCGCTTGCAACACTTCGCTGCTT
>QIGA01000091.1 GCA_003229915.1 Chloroflexota bacterium | reverse complement strand
GCGAGCGCAGCGAAGCAATCTCACGGGCTCAGGGTAAACTCAGCGAAGCAATCTCATGGCGCTCAGGACAAGCTCCGCGAAGCAATCCCATTATAAATTACATTCAAGATTGCTTCGGCCCCCTACGACTGGCTCAGGGGGCCTCGCAAAGACATGGAGATGTAGCAACTGACTGGAGTTCTGATCGCTATTTTTGGGTAATGAGTCCGTAGGGTGGGTGAAATGGAATGGAACCCACCATCCTAAATACATCCCAAATGGTGGGTTGCGCTGCGCTGCACCCACCCTACCCCCGCTTTGCTGAGTTTTCGGGCCTAGCCTACCTCAAACCGCCCGATATAGATACAAGGCATTCTCGTCAATCCTCGTCACCGTCCCCTCCCAGCGCATGTATTCGAGGTGGGCAATCGTCTCGCAAACGGCGACGCGCTGCATATAGGTTGGGAGCTGCTCCCAGGTGATGCCTTGGATGTCCCAGGATACGCGGGAGGCGATTTCGTATGCTACAAGGGGTTTCTCTCGGATAAAGCCGCGCATTTCCTCTTTGCGATTATCATGGTGGGTCATTATCTCCGCAATTCTGCCTGGCAGGTCATCGAAGACATGTTCGTGAGCTGGGAGCACTTTGGTCACGGAGAGCTTCTGCAGCTTCTGCAGCGCGTATAGGTAGTCACCCAGGGGGTTATCACCCGACTGTACATGGTAGCTAACGTTGGAGGTGATTTTGGGAAGGATGTGGTCTCCGGCCAACAGCAGGCGGTTTTGCGGCTCATAGAGACAAATATGCCCGGGAGAATGTCCCGGCGTCCAGATGACCTCCAGGTTAAAAAGACCTGTGTCGAGGACTTCGCCCCCGTAAAGGGTCTCATCGGGCATTGTTATGGTCACGAACTCTATGGCAGGCATGGAAGCGGTCTCCAAACCTGGGACTTCCACGTCGGGGACGCCATGTCGGCGCAGCAGAACCCCCATCTTGCGCTGCAAATCAGTGAACTTTATGTACCGAGAATCGATTAGTGCCGACTCCCAGTGGTGGGCGAGGATCTTGGTGTGGGGAGAGAGCTGTTTCAGCTTTCCCGCCAGGCCGAAGTGGTCGGGGTGCACGTGGGTGAGCACAATGGTGGCGATGTCGGTAACCGACAGACCCAGCTCTTGCAGCCCTTCCCGAAGCGCAGTGAGGGCCTCATTAGTATTCCACCCGGTGTCTACCATGAGACACCCGTCTTTGCCCGCGACAACGTAACAGTTGAGGTAACCGAGGGGGTTGTCCGGGATCGGCACTTTCACTAGATTCAAACCACGGACTATTTCCATTCTGGCTCCTTGCTCAATACCTTCCCAGGTTCGCACAGCGCATTGCTGCGGAGCCTATAATACGACAAACTGGGGGGTTTTGCTACTGTTCTGCCTCCCTTTGCGATCAGAACACTAGCCAGTCACTACATCTCAATGACAACCAAAGGCCTGATTTTTGAAGCCAATCGCTATTTCGGGGTGACTCCGGGCTCTGGGCAGGCTTTGGAGTTGAGCCGGGGCTCAACCTGCTAACCGACAGTAAATGTTCCTGTACCGACAGCGATGAGGAGCTGTTCCTCATTGCGCAATTCCATGCGGGTCACCGCTACCTTTTTGCCGGTGCGCAGGATGGAACTTGTCGCGGTGAACACCTTGCCTTTGCCCGGCCGCAGATAGTCAACCCGCAAGTCAATGGTGCTCACCCTGTTGAGTTTTCTTGCCTGCTCTTGCAAGGGTAGCCCCTCGATTTGCTTGAGTACGCTCAGGGAAACGGCAACCCCCCCCGTGATATCCATCAAGGCCGAGATAACTCCCCCATGCAGGGCCGGATCCGCAGGATTCACGACCAGATCATCTCTCATGGCGAGTTTGACGCAGATATTGTCGCTGTCGAAGGGCTCGAAGGTAACGCCCAGGAGTTCGACGAAGGGGGGAAATTTTCCTTCGAGGCCCATTTCTTTTGACAGTCTCACTTCTTCTTCGGACATGCTCATAGATCGGCTCCTCGTTTCTCCTTCGACTGAATTTGGTGAGGCCTAGCCAATTATAGCTATCTCAATTACGGGTTACAAGTTTCAGCAGGGTGCATTGAGTTCTCCATCGGTGCCCGTGCCGGGTGCAACCACAGAATTGGACTTAAGCGTCAAGTCGGTCAGGGGAAATAGAAGCACAACCTGAAATCTCTGACACGAAATTCCCCATAAAGTACGACTTGGCATCAGTGCTAAAATCTCATTGCCAAGTTGCTTGCAGCATATTAAGCCTACGATTGCATGTGCGAATTAACATAATAGGTATCGGGATTATTGAGAAACTCGTGGTTTATTTAGAATATGCGATGAAGGGAGGAGAACAAAATGGCGTGGACAGATTTCAAGGTGAAGGAGATTTGGGGCCGGAAGTTCAAAATAGTTAAGAACGGACTGGACGAGGTCGATGTATTCTCCTTCCTAGATTCAGTGCGCGGCAGCCCCTGGCTTTGTTCTTGGGTATGGACACCCCTCCTCACCATGGGAGGGCACTTCCTCGCCCACCACCCACAGGAAGTAGTAGGCACCGGTGTCGCCAAGGAACTTGAACTGTTTGCGCAGGTCTTTGACCAGCTCTTCGTAGCTGTCGTGAGAGCGCAGATAGTTTCGGAAGCCGCCGTGGCTCTTGTCGAGTTCCAGTATGCGGCGAGCGTTGCTGATGATGGCCTCTATCTTGCGGCGGTTTCTGATGATGCGCCTGTCCCCTGTCAGTTGGTCCAGATCCGCCTCGGTGAGATTATATACGGCTGTGGGGTCAAACCCCCGAAACGCCTCTCTTGTTCCGGGCCACTTTGAGGTGACGACCTGCCACGATATGCCGGTTTGGAAAACTGCTCTGCTCATCACATCCAGGTAGTCGGCCAGGTTCTTGGGCTCTATCCGTTCTGGTGGTTCCATATTAATCTCTCCTCCTGGTTTGATTGTCTACCCCTCTCAAGTCTCAACGGCCATGCCTACCCAGTAAACTCCATAACCGTTGCAACATTCTACCGCGATATGTATAGTAGCACAATACGGATGGCAATCCCCAAAATAGCGATCAGAACACTGGTCAGTGTACTACATCTCAGTCTAAGGGTGGTGGGAGCGCGGGGTGTAGGGGCGTCCTTCCACGGAAGGATGGAACGCCCTAACGCCCGTGAGATTGCTT
>QIGA01000007.1 GCA_003229915.1 Chloroflexota bacterium | reverse complement strand
GCTTCAGGATATCCTCTCTGTTTTTCTTGAGCTGATGAGAGATATGCACCTCAGAGCTGGACAGGAAGATGTGAATCCGGGGCCGCTGTGCAACCTTAATCGCCTCCCAGGCATCATCCACGGCTTGACGGCTCGCGTGAGTGAGCGCGCAGACGATAGGGTCATGCACCTCCTGAGCTATGCGATGTACCGCCGCGAAATCACCTGGGGAGGCTGCGGGAAAACCCGCCTCGATAACGTCCACCCTTAACCGCTCAAGCTGCCTGGCGATCAGCAGCTTCTCTTCCAGATTAAGCGCAGCGCCCGGCGATTGCTCGCCGTCGCGCAACGTAGTATCGAATATGATGACCTTATCCAAACTTATCACCCTCTACCGGCTTATCACTTTTTCTTGAGCCAGGGTATCATATCCCTGAGCTTCTTGCCCACTACCTCGATCTCGTGGCTTTGCTCCATCCTCCTCATAGCTTTGAAGGAAGGGCATCCTGCCTGATTCTCCAATGTCCAGCGAGTGGCAAAGCTACCATCCTGAATCTCGGTCAGAATCTGTCGCATTGATTCCTTGACGCAGCTATCGATAACCCGGGGCCCAGAGACATAGCCACCGTACTCGGCTGTGTCGCTCACCGAGTAGTTCATATAGCTCAATCCTCCCTGATAGAAGAGGTCAACGATGAGCTTCAACTCGTGCATACACTCGAAATAGGCGATCTCCGGCTGATAGCCTGCCTCGACCAGGGTTTCGAAGGCCGCCTTAACCAGAGAGGCAACCCCACCGCAGAGTACAGTTTGCTCGCCGAAGAGATCGGTCTCCGTCTCCTCGAGGAAGGTTGTCTCCATAACCCCGGCTCTGGTGCATCCAATTCCTTTGGCATAGGCTAGCGCGACCTTCTTGGCCTTCCCCGTGGCATCCTGATGAACAGCGATCAGGGCCGGCGGGCCAGAGCCCTCGGTGTAGGTTTGGCGCAGCATGTGGCCCGGACATTTCGGTGCCACCATAGTCACATCGATGTCAGGGGGAGGAACGACCTGATTGTAATGGATGTTGAAGCCATGTGCGAATACCAGCATCTTTCCCTTTGTCAGTCCCTTCTCCATTTCGCGATAGACTACGGGATGCAGGTTATCGGGCACAAGCAAGGTCACGATGTCAGCCTCTTTCGCCACGGCCTCTGCGGTTTCAACCTTGAATCCAGCCTTCTTGGCAGCCTTCCAGTTATCGCTTCCCTTAGCTTCAGCTACAATAACATTGCACCTGCTATCCCTGAGATTCATGGCATGGGCATGACCCTGGCTGCCAAAGCCGACTATCCCTATAGTCTTGCCCGAAAGCAACTTCAGGTCGGCATCTTTGTCATAGTACATTCTCATTCCCCCATCTCTAGAGTTTGTTAACCCGCGCCGACTGGCAGAGAGCGATTCCGTCCGCTCTACCAGTCTATTCGCTCACACCTTCGCCTCGCGGCAGGGCGATCCTGCCAGTTCGCGCCAGTTCTTTAATTCCAAATCTCCTGAGAAGACTGTACAGAGAATCGATCTTTTCTTCGTCCCCTGTGGCCTCTATTGTCATTGAATCGGTGGCAACATCGACGATCTTCGCACGGAATATGTCAACGATCTGCATGATCTCGCTGCGCGTGGCAGTAGTAGTGTGAACCTTAATGAGGGCCAACTCGCGGGAAATGATGCGCCCCAGCGAGATATCGGTTACCTTGACGACCTCAATCAGTTTATCAAGCTGCTTTCTTACCTGCTCTACGGCAGTGGTGTCGCCATCAACTACTATGGTCATCCTGGAAAGACCGGGCAGCTCGGAGTGCCCTACCGCGATGCTGTCGATATTGAAATTGCGCCTGCGGATCAGGCTTGCCACGCGATTCAGGACACCGGGCCTGTCTTCGACTAGAACCACTAACGTATGTTTCGTCATATCATGCTGCCTTCTGGAGGTTCGCTAACTGAACAGGTGTTACAGATTGCTCGTTGCCCGTGGTTTTACCTTGATGTTAACTTCCTTCCTGGGATCATCAAGTATCTCTGCCAGAGTGCTCCCAGGTGCTACCATAGGGTAGACATTCTCCTCTGGCTCGACCATAAAATCGATAAGAAACGGCCCCTTGTGCTTCATAGCCTTCTGGATAGCAGGCACAACCTTCGACTTGTCGGTTACCCTGATGCCCGGCATCCCATATGCCTCAGCGACCTTGACGAAGTCAGGGCTACTGAGCGGCGTAGCTACGTAGCGGCGTTCATAGAATAGGTCCTGCCACTGGCGTACCATTCCCAGGTAGCCGTTGTTCAGGATAGCGATCTTCACTGCGATGTTATCCTGAACCGCCGTAGCCAGCTCTTGAATCGTCATCTGAAAACCACCGTCCCCAGCAATGGCCCACACCGCTTCCTCCGGTCGCCCGACCTTGGCCCCTATTGCCGCCGGCAATTCGAAACCCATAGTCCCCAGGCCACCAGAAGAGACAAAGCTATTGGGCTTACGATAGCAGAAATGTTGCGCCGCCCACATCTGATTCTGGCCCACTCCCGTAACAATGGTGGCATTGCCCTCAGTGACCTCACAGATCTTGCTGACGACATATTGTGGCGGGATTCCAGCGGTTTCGAGGTCGACATGCAGCGGGTGCTCACGCCGCCACTCCTCAACCTTCTCTGTCCAGTCAAGATGAGTCTGAGAATCGAGCTGCTTGTTCAGCGTACGCAGCACGTTCTTTACCTCACCGACGATAGGTACGGTCACCCGCACGTTCTTCCCTATCTCAGCGGGATCAACGTCGATATGGATGATCTGCGCATGGGGAGCGAAACCACTCACCCTGCCTGTTGCTCTGTCATCGAACCTCATCCCGATGGCGATGACAAGGTCCGCAGCGTTCACCGCCATGTTAGCGTAAGCCGTGCCGTGCATTCCCAGCATACCCAGGCTAAGCATGTGGTCTTCGGGGAAACAGCTAATCCCCAGCAGAGTGGTTATAACTGGAATCTGTGCCTTCTCCGCCAGCTCCTTAAGCTCCTGATACGCCCCCGAGATGATAACGCCTCGCCCCGCAAGAATGACAGGACGTTTGGACTCACTGATGAGCTTCGCGGCCTTCTTGATCTGAGGTACATGCCCGCGAACGGTTGGCTTATAACCTCGAAGCTCGACTGTCTCAGGGTAACTGAAGGCTGCCTCCTCGATGAATACGTC
>QIGA01000203.1 GCA_003229915.1 Chloroflexota bacterium | reverse complement strand
TGGCCTCCTCTACTGTCTCCAGAAGGCGGCTGTTGGTGACATCCACCAGGTCATAGCTGTGGGAGGAGGCTGAGCGAATGTTGATCTCCTGAGCGGGATAGAGCACCGCTAGCGAGGGGTGCCAGCGGCCGTGGTACTGGCGCAGCAAGCCCTCTCCTTCGAGCTCAGCTACTGCTTGGCTGCTGCTGTCCCCGAACTGTGCCCCCTCGCTCTCGGTCAGCGGTAGCTCCCATGCGGCACACAGGAGGTGGGGCTTCAGGATGTGCGGGTTGTCAGGGTCGGTCAGGGCGTTCTCATGGCTCTTGTCGAAGAAGAACTCGGGATGGCGCATCAGGTACTGATCGAGAGGGTTATCCAGGCCGATGAGAAAGCTCAAGGAGTTCTCAGTGCTTCGGCCGCTTCTTCCCGCCTGCTGCCAGGTGCTGGCGATGCTGCCTGGATAGCCGGTGAGCACGGTGGCGTCCAGGTCGCCTATATCCACTCCCAGCTCCAGCGCTGTAGTTGTCACTGCGGCCAGCAACTTGCCCTCGAACAGCTCGCGCTCGATCCGGCGCCGGTCCTCAACCAGGTAGCCGGCGCGGTAGGGCTTGACCAGCTCTGCCAGGCCCGGCTCCCTTTGTTTTAGCTGGTCCTGAACGTAGAGGTAGATTAGCTCGGTAAGACGGCGGCTGCGGGTAAAGGCGAGGCTGCGGATCCGCTGTTGCACAAGCTCAGTCAATATGAGAGTAGCTTCGCTGTTGGTGCTGCGGCGGGTGGACTTAGCCTCGTCGATGAGCGGAGGATTCCAGAATACGAAGTCCTTGCCGCCGTGAGGGGAGCCGTCATCGGCAACGACCTCGAAGGGGAGCCCCGTCAATCGCTCGACGTGTTCCCTGGGGTTGGCGATGGTCGCGGAGCAGCAGATGAACTGGGGACTCGCACCGTAGTGGGCGCAGAGGCGCTTGAGGCGGCGGAGCACGTTGGCCACGTGCGAGCCGAAGACGCCCCGGTAGATGTGGGCCTCGTCGATCACGACGTATCTCAGCCGGGAGAGCATCTCTTCCCACGAGCTGTGATTGGGCAGAATGCCGAAGTGCACCATGTCGGGGTTTGACAGCACGATCTCCGCCGATCTTTTGATCTCAGCGCGCTCCCCCTGGGGGGTGTCGCCATCGAAGGTGGCGTAGTTCAGCTTGATCTGCCGTGAGGTTGTCAATTCCCTCAGGCTGCGCAGTTGATCCTGAGCCAGGGCTTTGGTGGGGAACAGATAGAGGGCTCGACTGCCTCTACTGGTCAGGATGGTGTCAAGTACGGGGACATTGTAGCAAAGTGTCTTGCCGCTTGCGGTCGGGGTAACCACCACGACGTTCTTGCCCTCGCGGGCCTTGTTTATCGCCGAGGCTTGATGGCTATAGAGCGGCAGCAGTTGGTTTGACTCAAGGGAGGCCTGAAGTTGGGGGTGTAGAGGCTCCTCTAACTCACCGTACGTTGCCTCTATCGGTGGAATGTGCTCGATGTGAACGATCTGATCCCTGTAGGCGGGGAGGTTCCTCAGGTGGGGAAGAAAGGTCGAGGTGTTCATCGCTTCCCCTAGCTTCTCATAAGGCGTGCAGTATCTCGATCTCGTAGTCCAGGATCTCGGCGTCGCCCCTGTTTGCCTCGATGAAGTCCATCACGTGGGAGAGGATTTCATTCGCATGTCGGCTATCGTTGCTGACGCAGCTAACTCCCAATGTAGTCACCTGCCACAAGTCATGGTCATCGATCTCAGCAATGGAGACGTTAAACCGGTTACTCACCTGTGAGGTGATGGATTTCACCACCTTTCTTTTGCCCTTGAGGGAATGGTTTTCCGGCAGGCGGAGCCTCACTACCAAAGCGCCGATGTTCATCACAAAACCCTGAGTATAGATGGGGGGCTGACGTTTCTCAGCCTCAGTTAACCATACCGCAGGACGAATGTCAATCGAGGAATCGGAAGTCCGAAATAGCGATTGGCTATAAAAATCAGAGTTTAGGTGTCATTGCGAGCCGAAGCCCTGACCCTGAACGAAGTGAAGGGGAAGGGGCAGCGAAGCAATCTCATGGGCTCAGGGTAGACTCTAACCTCTCCCATCCAGGGAGAATCCTCCCTCTCCTTGCGGGAGGGAGTTAGAGGGAGGGGGACGACAAGTCCCCTCTTATAGCCTGCCCCGTCAGAGAGAGTCGTTTTACGCCGAATCCCCAGGGCTCCATCGAACCCCGGTGATCTCCCCATGGGATCCGTTCACGGCCACTTTAGATAAGTTATGACATAGCGCAACCCACTTTTGTATCTTTATCATGGATGGTTAGTATGGATAATAACGAGGAGGGCGCGATAGACCATATTCACCCTGATCTTGAAAGACCGTAGCGTTGCCACTCCTGTGGCAACGCATATTCCGTCGTGACAGGAGTCACGACGCTACCGAGGGTTCTGGCCGCTATTTTTGGGTCGGAAGCATTGCGGAGAGGCGGGTAGTTGCGAAGAAGAAACGCTTTGCCCCGCTGGGGGCAAAGCGTTTCAAGGTTTCGTTATTGGCCTGGACTTTTGCTCCTAGTGTTGATTTCGCACCTTGGCGAAGCAATCATCGCAGTAGACCGGGCGTCCACTCCGCGGTTGAAAAGGCACGCTAGCCTCGGCCCCACAGGCATCACAGGTCACGGTTGTCCGCTCCCTGGGCCCTCTGGAATAGCCCTGGCGATCCTGTCGTCGACTTGATCGACAACCGGGACAGCGGCCGGGTTCGTTCTCCAAACCGCGCGACTGGAAGAACTCTTGCTCCCCAGCGGTGAACACGAACTCCGCGCCACAGTCTCGGCATACCAAAGTCTTGTCCTCAAACGCCATCGCTGGACCTCCTTTCCTATTTGATTAGCCAGTCCCCGTCCTTGATGTAGTTTGCGGGCCAAGACCTCTTTTGGTGACTCCAGCGTTCCTGGGGGAAAGCTGCCTGGAAACTATGCCTGCTATGGCTGCAGCGTTGAGCTTCCTGGGGCACCAACTTGAAAACACCACGCAACGAGGTCCATGCTTTGTGATGCAAGGTATACTATTTATAACAAAAAAGCAAGTCACGCCTTCTCCCCGAAAATAGCGACCAGAACACCCGTCAGTTGCTACATCTCAGTCTAAGGGTGGTGGGAGCGCGGGGTGTAGGGGCGTCCTTCCACGGAAGGATGGAACGCCCTAACGCCCGTGA
>QIGA01000083.1 GCA_003229915.1 Chloroflexota bacterium | reverse complement strand
TCGGCTTTGCCTTCCTTGTCTTTCTCGACAATCAGGATCTCAATGCCCATCTGCGTGAAAGTGGATAGCTTCTCCCCGTCGGCCTGTGAGGTGGTGGCGACTATTGTGCGGGCAACTTCTTGCTCTTTCAAGACCTTTGAGTGCAGCGGGACTCTCAGACGGCTATCGATGACAACGCGAATGGGATTTCTCCCTTTCACCAGGCGTACTGTCAACTGAGGATCGTCTGTCAGCACAGTTCCTATACCTACCAGAACTGCATCGTGAAGGCTGCGAAGTTTGTGAGCAAACCTAAGGGATAGCTCGGAGCTTATCCAACGTGAATCACCTGTTGCGGTGGCGATTCTCCCGTCTAGAGTCTGGGCGAATTTCAGGGTGACAAAGGGGATTCCGGTTTTGATATACTTGAAATAGACCTCGTTGAGTCGTTGACACTCTTGACTGAGAACCCCAATCTCCGTCTCAATACCTCGCTCTCGCAGGCTCTCGATACTTCTGCCACTGACCTGTGGATTAGGATCCGCAGTTCCGATAACTATTCGTCTGAGATCATATTTGAGGAGGGTATCCAGGCAGGGAGGGGTCTTCTTATCATGGTGACAGCAAGGCTCTAGTGTGACGTAGAGTGTTGCGCCGCGAATATCCCCCTGGGCATCTTGGATGGCGTTGATCTCGGCGTGATTCCCCCCGTAGTGGCGATGGTAACCCTGGCCAATTATCTCACCGTCCTTTGTGATCACTGCGCCTACCATGGGGTTGGGACTGGTTTTGCCCAATCCCCTGCGGGCAAGGGCCAGTGCTTTTCTCATATAGTATTCGTCATTCAATCTCGGTTTTTTGCCTCACTTCGCTCAAGAGTACTCCAGGCTTGACTGATAGGCCATAGCTTGAACCATGCTCAGTATATACATCTGATGTCGTACGTCAACTGCAGAGGAGTTTGAGATTCTTGGAGCTGGTTGAGATTGGGAGCGCAGAGAGTTGAGGGGAGCGGGAAGCCGTTTGGCCAAGTCGCATCTGAGAACGTATGGGGAGAATGATCTTGTCGTGTTGTCCTCAGTGGCGAGGGTTCAGTTGCCCAAACTGCGTTGTATCCTGTTCAGGTTCACCAATCAGCCAGGTTTCTGTCGATCAAGGGGCAAATCTAGCTGCAGCTTGGGCTTTATGGTCGTCCTGTGGCAGGCTCGACAGTAATAGCGCTGACGCGGACCTGCTTTCACGTAGATAATCCCCGACTTGTGCAACCTCAATGAGTCGCAATGGGGACATCTACCATGCTCCGGATGCTCGTGGGTCATTGTGGGTTAATTCTCGACGGGGCGGCTATCTTTTGATAGCAACGTTGGAATGTGGAACTTCATTTTGACGTTCGCCCAGTCCTCGGTGGACTCCGGGGGAATTATCCTGTCTGGTACGTACTTGTAAACCGCGGAGATGACCGCGGAAACCTTTCTCGAACTTGCTACAGTGTCGGGAACATACTCATCAGCCGCACTAATAAGAGAGGAACGCACCTTTGGAGGAAGTTTGTCCAGCCCGTTGATAATCCCGCCGATCGCCTTGGGTGGGACACGCTTGTCCAGTGTATTCAAGTAAAAGAGCAGCAGCCTATCCGGCACAAGTCTCTCGACCGCTTTGACCTCAAGCGAGATCACTTTATGCGAGACGAATCTGGTGGGTGGTTGAAAGATGGCTCTTGCCTTGTTCAACAACATATCCTTCCCCCCAGTGATATATTTCAACTGGTGGTAAAAGGCCGATCTCTCTGGCCTGTGAGCTATTATAGCAATTATAGCCCATTTGTCAAGTCATTTTCTTCATCAATCTTTACTAATCTTACATGGTTCAGGGGTGGACAGACTTCATACCTATCATGTAGGGATGCTTTACTTATTGGTCTCAAGGTCGATTGTCTGGTCCTTTTTTCTCGGTGTTCTCATATTACCCTGATGTGCGTGGAGTCACTATTTCGCACCGCTCTTAATTACCTTGTCAGGCATATTCCGCTCCACATTAGGCGGACAGGAAACCTCCGTCAACTGGTATTAGTGCTCCGTGGACATAACTGGACAGATCGCTGGCGAGAACCAGAGCCATACGAGCAACTTCATCGGGCTGCCCACCCCTGTTCAAGGGTAGTCGCGATTTGAATTCCAGACCGGCCTTGATGAGACCGAGCTTCAACTTGAGAATTTCTTTGGCTACTGCCTTGGTTCCAGGAGTTACTATTCCACCGGGTATGATTACATTTATTCTGAATCCCTCCCCGCCATACTCCTTGGCCAAAGCTCGTGTAAGCCCGATAACTCCGATCTTAC
This sequence comes from Chloroflexota bacterium, assembly GCA_003229915.1. Classification (GTDB taxonomy): domain Bacteria; phylum Chloroflexota; class Dehalococcoidia; order SZUA-161; family SZUA-161; genus SZUA-161. The sequence continues at coordinate 895 of QIGA01000083.1, read as the reverse complement.
TGATGTTATAGTGAACCAGACCTTTTTCGAAAGGTAAGATAGCTTCAATAGAACCAACATTGATGATCACCCCTCCCCTTTTTGCCCTTCGCCTTATCATGTGCTGGCACATCCAGAAAGCCGAGGTTAAATTGATATCCATCACTCTCTCGAGGAAAGCCGCATCTACATCCAGGAAACTCTTGAAGGGAAATATTCCAGCGTTGTTTACCAGTATGTCGGGCACTTCTCCTTCCAAGTGTTCCCACAAGGCGTCTATTTGCGTTCTCTGGGAAAGGTCCACCCTGTGAATGTTTATTTCTGTGGCGAACTGTGAAAGCTCTTTCTTCACAACTTTCAGACCCTCTCCATTCATATCAATAAGCTCCAAGCTCGCACCTGCTTCGGCGAATCTGTAGGCCATTGCCCTGCCAATGCCAACGGCAGAGCCGGTAATCAAGGCTCTTTTCCCTGTCAGAGAAATTAGTTCAGATAAAGGCTTGACAGCTTTCATGGCGATATCCTTCCTTCCAGCTTTCGTCTAGACGACGGTTCGCTTTCTTTTCGTAGTCCGGCGTTTGCGCTCTTTGGGTGGTAGCGACAGTGCATATTGATAAGAGCGGTGTAGCCACTCCTGAAGTGTCCCTGGATTGTTGCGCAGACCCTCAGGAAGCACCACGTACTTCTTCATACTCCGCCCTTCCATTGGCTGGAAAGGCCTGGCCCTATCGTATGTTGCAAGAATATCCTGCCGATCCTGTTCAGATAATCGGGCGAATATGCTATCTTGATGTACCCCGGTAAACATGTTGTTGTTGACCAGGTAAACAGTGCAGCCGAACATCAGCCTTTTGTCACAGTTGAAGGATACGAGGGCTTTCTCAAGTAACTCACGCAGCTCGGGGGAAACCTTCTC
>QIGA01000139.1 GCA_003229915.1 Chloroflexota bacterium | reverse complement strand
AAGATATCCAACGTGGTTACTAAGGTTGTTTCCCAGACGGAAGATAGTGCCACAGTTGAAGGAGAGTGGGATTTCGAGATAACATCGTCCGGCGAAACGCGGAAAGATCATGCAGTTCAATCCATAGAACTGGTGAAGGTAGACGGGAAGTGGCTCATCAGCGATCTCTCTTTGATTAAGTAGCACATCTGATATGGCATAAGAACCAGTCCGCGGACTTTAGTAGCGGGTGGACTTGACAAGAGGAGACCGAAGGCGTAGAGTACGCTCAGAGTTGGCTGGGGCGGCTCGGTTTTTGCAGAGGTAACGGGAATGATGTTCGTGCTTCTGGCGTTGATCGGCTATCTGATCGGGAGTATCCCCTCCGGCTATCTCTCCATGCGCTACTTCACCGGCACTGATATCCGTACGGTTGGCACGGGCAGTGCGACGGTGACGGCCGTGATGATCCATGGGGGGAAACGCCCCGGTGTAGCGGCCCTGTTGGCGGAGATCGCCAAGGCAGTTATTTGCGTTCTTATCGCTCGTTTTCTGGTAGGCGAGTACTGGGCTGCCCTGGTCATTCTGGGTGCTGCCGTTTTTGGCAGCAGTTGGAGCATCTGGCTGAAGGGTGGTGGAGGGCAGGGACTGACTATCGGAATATCAGGCTTGTTCCTGCTCAACCCTTTGCCTATACTCATTATGGCGGTCTTCTATCTCCTTCCGCTGGCGGCCACCAGGAGGCATGTGCTGAGCAATCGGTTGTTTCGCGTCTCCTTTCCCCTAATATTGTGGTTATGGTACGGCTCCTGGATATGGGCCCTCGCCGGATTCTTGCTCGTGATGCCATCCTTCATCAAGGGATGGATATCAGGCGACGATGTGATCGAGGCCAGAAAGGCGGGCCAGGTTGGGCACACTAGCGTCGGAGTTTCGTAGATGCTTTACCAGCAGGTAGTCGCTATCCTGCTGGCCGTACTACTCCTTAATCTCTTGCTCAACCTAAGGTCTCTGAGGAAGGCCAAGCCTGCTGTTGATCTGCCTGATCCTGCGCCCCTGATCTCTGTGCTCATCCCCGCAAGGAACGAGGAAGCTAACATTGAGTCCTGCCTTGAGTCTTTGCGCCGACAGGACTACCCGCACTTTGAGATACTCGTGCTGGATGACACTTCGACGGACAGCACCGCTGAGATAGTGGCTGGAGTTGCCGCCGAGGATAGCCGGGTCAGGCTGCTGCGGGGAGATCCTCTGCCCGATGGGTGGGCAGGCAAGCCCTTTGCCTGTCACCAGCTTGCCCAGGAAGCTCGGGGCTCCTGGCTGCTGTTCACAGATGCAGATACAGTGCATGCCCCCTCGGTATTGCGTTACGTATTGTGCACTGCCATTGGCTCGCATGTTGCGCTTATCTCCGGCTTCCCTCATCAGCGGACTACCTCTATCTGGCAGAAGATGGCTCTACCTATTCTCTTCTACTTTATGCTCCTGTGGTGGATGCCCCTGTGGTGGTTGCAGCGCTCGGAACGCGCCCTCCCCTCTGTGGCCATTGGGCAGTTCATGTTTTTCTCGGCTCGGGAGTATCGAAGCATCGGCGGACATGAGGCCGTGAAATCCCGCATAGTAGAGGATGTTTGGCTGGGGAGAGAGACAGCGCGGCACAACTACCGGCAGTTGACCTTGGACTTGTCACAGTTGGTTTCATGTCAAATGTATCGTGAGTTCGGCCCGATGTGGGATGGCATCGCCAGGTGGCTCTACACGGTAGCGTCGCTGTCTGTCTTCGGTTTGATCGTGCTCATGGCCGTGGTAGTGCTCCTGCTTCTGGCGCCTTTCCTGTGGTTGGCTCATGGCCTGCTGCTGGCGCAGCCAGCCTTCAGTTGGCAGATGGTGGTTGGTATTCAGGTGGCTATTCTGTTGTTCGGGCGGTTTCTAGTGGGCCGCCGCTTCTCCCAGCCCAAATCATCAGTCATTCTGCATCCCATTGGCATTGGCTTCCTGCTGGCGGTTGGCCTCTTTGCCATCTATCAGTACCTCACGCGTGCTGGCATAAGGTGGAAGGGGCGGGTCTACACTCCTTAGCCTCCGGCAAGCCAACTGTGTCCTACTTCTGATCAACGGCAGCTGTCTTCACCTGCCTATAGGGCTCCTTTCAGTGCTCGCGCCGCTTCACATTCGCTGCAGCCTGGCGGAACGCAGAAGTCGCCGGCAACTACCGGCGACTTCGTTTTCTAAACTGTATGCGATGAAAGACCCGCGAACGGAAGCGCGACTACTGCGGTATTTCCCACGAAGTAGCGCTGGTGGCGACTCCGACGTAGATCTCACCGGGATCCAGCGTCTGCAGCGTGCTTTCGTCAACCAGCGGCACGAACCAGTGCCAGCCCTCGCCCGGCCCGCTATAGTGCCATACTATGCTCAACTCAGGAGGGGCTGTATCAGCGATATCGTCCAGGGTTACCTGAACGGCATCAGCGGGATACGAGTAGAAGTTAACTGCCCCCAGATCCTGGTCAAGGCCGAAAGGCATGTCCCAGACCTCGACTCGCGCACCAGCGGTGGCATAAAGGTCCACTTCCTGGTACGCCATCGTGACATCCACATCTGGGCTCTCGTCGGCCGCCGCGCCATCGACGGTGAAGGACAGGGCCGTAGCCGGATCCGTCACGTCGCCTTCTGTTAGGGCCTCCAACATTAGGATAGCTACACCATCCTCTTTCGTTACCCCAGTGTTACCGGCACGTGGCGTACTCTCGTCGCCAATAATAGCTCCGACCGTCACCCCTGCTCCCGCAAGCTCGTCATCCACGTACACCGTAGCCCTGACAAGCGCAGGAACAGAGAATGCCGAAGCTGCCAGTGGGAGCCCAATTGTCAGCACCGCCATTACTAAAAGACCGACCACCAAAACTCGCAATTTAGACATCCTCCCATTTCCTCCTTTCTGCTAAATAGGGACTGTTGTCGTTGCCTCGAATCGAATAGTATTTTCCTTTAGTATATTAGCACAGATCGCATGAGCAAGACAATAGTCATAACGGTCAATTTCAGCCATTGTTTTTTGGCAAAATAGTACCGGCGATGGATGAACGCGGGTACTGGTTTGTGCGTAGGGGCGTCCTTCCACGGAAGGACGCCCCTACATCGGTCGGCCGAGGGCCGTTTGTGGTTCGACGTAGGGGCACGGTGACCGTGCCCGAAATGGGTCAGCTGCACCCACCATACCGCTTGGGCGTTCAATTGAACGCCCCT
>QIGA01000113.1 GCA_003229915.1 Chloroflexota bacterium | reverse complement strand
TAGCCCATATGGTGCTCCAGCATCATCGGAAGAGGCAGGCAGCACAGTAAGGCGAGCCCTGGGTTGCGCCGAGGAAATGATTCCGCCTAGCACGAGAAGGAGCACTACCTAACGGCGAATGACGAAGACAAGAGGGCAGCCTGGAGCATCGGCTCCAATCTACCCAGGAAAAGGCTCAGGAGCCGTTTTAGCGCAAACAGGGAGGTCAACGGATAGCCCAAAACGAGCCCTAAAAGGATGAGCCTTCCGTTGACCTCGATCTTGGGGTATGTGAACGCGATCGGCGTGCGCTAGACCACTTTGGAGAACTGGGCTTTGGGCGCGCCACAGACAGGGCATTTCTCCGGCGCCTCGTCCTCTACGGTGCAACCACACACCTGACAGACAAAATACTCCTTGGCCTGAGCCTTGCCGCTTTGCAGGGCAGCTAAGGCCGATTTGTAGAGCGACTCGTGCATAATCTCTACCTTGCGCGCCAAGTCGAAGGTGCGCTCTGCTTTCGACTGTTCCTCTTTTTTCGCCTGCTCGATGAACTCGGGATACATGCTCACATGCTCCATGTTCTCGCCGGCGATGGCCGTTTGGAGGTTCTCCCCGGTGGATTTCACCCCCTCCATAGCCTCCAGGTGGTTGCGCGCGTGTATTACCTCCGCCGCTGATGCGGCGCGGAAGAGCCTGGCGACTTGGGGATTCCCTTCCTGATCGGCCTTGCGCGCAAATGCCAGATACGTGGTGCTTGCCTGGCTCTCCCCCGCGAATGCTGCCTTGAGATTGTCCGCCGTGTTCGCCATTTCGTCACCTCCATTATTTAGGTTTTAGTTATATCCCATCTTCCCGGCCTGAACGGCGCAGGAGCTCTTTCTTCATGCAATGATCCATCACGACCGTGAGCCCGGCTTTTCTCGCCCTGGCTGCAGCCTCTTCGTTGATGATGCCCTCTTGCAGCCACAAGGCTTTGGCACCGATGGCAATAGCCTCTTCTGCGATGGGGAGGACGTCTTCGGGACGGCGGAAAACGTCCACAACTTCAACAGGCTCCGGGATGGATGTTAAATCGGGGTAGGCGGTTTCCCCCACGATCTGACCGCCCTTGGGTGTCACCGGAATTACACGGTAGCCCTCGTTCTTCAGGAACTCAGCCACTATGTGGCTGGGGCGCTCCGGTTTCGGCGAGGCCCCTACTATGGCAACGGTGCGGTACTGGGTCAGTACCTTTTCGATATCAGCGTCGATCTGGCTCTTCATGGTTCTCTCCTTGCGGTGTATTGAACGTGTCACTTCTGGTCGAGCAGGGCTGCCAGCGCATCAGGGTCTGTGACCGGAGTCTGGCAGGCATAGCTTTCGCAGACGTAAGCGGTGGGCTTGTTGTCAATCATGACCTTGTCCTTGAGTAGGGGAATGCCTGTGGTTTGCTTTGATTGCTCAGGGCTCCTGCCCGCGAGAACCTTGTTGGGCAAATAGCGCTGGTTGATAGCGCTCATCAAGGATTTCGTTCCTGGGTCTTCCGGTTGGCCGATTACGGCTATTTCCTTTGGTTTGGACAGATAGGAATCCAGAGCGCAGAGCCAGTGTCCGAAGCCAGAGGGATGACGCACCATGAATTCCTGCACCGAGCGAATAGAGGTTGCAGCTAGCCTCTCATACTCCTTATTATCGGTCAATCTCGCCAGGTGCATAAGAACGGATGCCGCTGCCGCCGAACCTGAGGGCAGGGCGTTATCGAAGATGTTTCTTGGCCGCACTACAAGCGCCTCCTGTCGAAGGCCACTATCGTAAAAGCATCCTGGGGATTCATCCCAGAACTGCCCGACCATGGCCTCTCCGAGCTGCAGTGCGGCGTTCAACCATCGGTCTTCGAAGGTGGCCTGGTAAAGAGAAAGCAATCCTTCGCAGAGGAGGGCGTGATCCCGAAGATATCCATTGACCTTAGCCCGCCCATCTTTATATGAGTGCTTCAGGCTCTCGCCATCCTGCAGCGCCTGTGTCAGGAAAGCGGCGTTGGAGATGGCTGCCTGGAGGTAATCCTCTCGACCAAGCGCTGATGCCGCCTCAGCCAGGCTGGAGAGCATCAGGCCGTTCCAGTCGGCCAGAACCTTGCCGTCTCGGCGCGGTGCCACTCGTTGCGCTCGCCTTTCCCGGAGACGTGCTTTAACTCTGGCAATCCTGGCCTCCATTTCAGCGGGAGAGAGCCCTATTTGCGAGGCCAGCGCCTCAGCTTCGATCACCTGGCTCAGGACATTTGCTCCCTCAAAGTTTCCCTGCTCAGTTAGGCCAAAATACCTGCCAGCAAGCTCGCCGTCATCCTTCCCCAGGGCCTCCATTACCTCGCCGAGTGTCCAGATGTAGTAGTTGCCTTCGCCGCCTTCGCTGTCAGCATCCTGCGAAGAATAGAAGCCACCGTCCTTGTCCGTCATATCCCTCAGGACGTAGTCCAGTGTTTCTTCGACGATGCGCAGGTACAGCCGCTTCCCTGTTGCCTGATATGCATGGAGGTAGAGGCGGGTTAGCAGGGCGTTATCGTAGAGCATCTTCTCGAAGTGTGGAACCAGCCAGTGAGCGTCTACGCTGTATCGATGAAAACCTCCCCCTATCTGATCGTAAATACCACCCTTTGCCATCCTCTCCAGTGTGTGCTCCACCATTGAGAGGGATTCCTTATTGCCTGTTCGGTTGTGATACCGCAGAAGGAACTCGAGGGTCATGGGTTGGGGGAACTTAGGGGCTGAGCCCAGGCCGCCGTTGGGGGTGTCGAATTCAGACCGAAGGCGGAGGTAGGCGGCGCCGAGCGTGTCTGTGGTCAGCGGCTCAGCCGAACGCTGTGCCTCCAGGGAGCGGTTGAGGTGAGCGATTACCTCCTCTGCTGCAGAATTGACTTCACCCTTGCGAGTTCTGTATGCTTGCGCAACCGTTTGCAGCACCCGGTGCAAGCCTGGCATGCCCTGCTGGTCCTCAGGGGGAAAATATGTGCCGCCGAAAAAGGGCTTCCTCTCCGGTGTCAGGAAGACAGTAAGCGGCCACCCGCCGCGGCCGGTCATCGCCTGGACCGCCTCCATATAAACCGCATCGAGGTCGGGCCTCTCTTCGCGATCGACTTTGATATTGATGAAGAACTGATTCATGGTGTGAGCGATCTCATCGTTCTCGAAGGATTCTCGCTCCATGACATGACACCAGTGGCAGGCGGAATAGCCTATACTCAGGAGAATGGGTTTATCCTCTTGAATAGCGCGCT
>QIGA01000266.1 GCA_003229915.1 Chloroflexota bacterium | reverse complement strand
GCGCCATCAACAAAGATGGCGAGGAAATTCCTGTCAGTTTCACAGCTTCGGTTATAAGGGACGCTCAGGGGAACCCGAGGACATTGGTTGCAGTGATAAGAGATATCACAAAGCGTAAGCGAACTGAAGAGGCGTTACGGGCCTCGGAGGAACACTACTCTGCGTTGGTTGGAAGTATTACTGATGCGGTCTTTAAATTCAAGGGTCGGGTAACAACATGGTGCAATGAGGGGGTTGAGGAGATATATGGGTACACAAGCGAGGAACTTATTGGTAAGAGTGTGAGTTTTCTCCAGCCGATCGGTATTGAACCATCCGCATTCAACAGAAAAGTCGCTGCGGCAATAAGAGAGCAGGGGCGTTTCCGCGATGTGGCGAGTGTGAGAAAGAAGGATGGCAGCGTGGTTGATATCGAGTATACGGTGGCGCAGGTGAAGCAGATACGAGGAAAGCATCCTGTAGAGTTGGTCGCTGTTGCACGCGATATCAGCGCACGCAGACAGATGGAGGAGACACTACGGGAGAGTGAGGAGTTGTCTCGAGGGATGCTGAATACTGCTGCAACGGGGATATACCTGTTGCAGGACGGGTGCTTCAAATACGTCAATCGCTTATTCGAAGAGCTATCAGGCTACACAAGCGATGAGTTGGTAGGAACGTATTCTCTCGAATACGTTCATCCGGACGACAGAGAGGAAGTCAGAGCAAAGGCGATAGAGGTTTTGAAGGGACAGAGCAGCTTGCCATACGAGTTCAGGTTGGTAAGAAAGGATTTGGGCATTATCTGGGTTTTGGATAGGCTTACCTCCATCAGGTACAAGGGCAAACGATCTGTGTTGGGAACCATTATGGATATCACCGAAAGGAAGAGAATTGAGACAGAGATCCTGGACTATACCAAGCAGATCGAGACGCTTTTCAATATCGGAGCTACAGTGAGTAAGACGCTTAACCTTACGGAGTTACTAGATTCCGTCCTGGATAAGGTGCTGGGGGTCATGGAGACGGAGGCTGGTGGGATATTCTTGCTTGACAAACAAAGCGGGGAATTGGGTCTCAGGGTCTACAGAGGGGCATCCGCGGAATTTGTCAAGAAGGTAGAGAGGTTGATGATGGGCGAGGGCTTCACAGGGGAGGCGACCCTGTCGAAGAAGCCCCTCATCATTGAGGATGCTGCCGTTGATCCCAGGCTTGCGCGCATGGGGGCAAAGGAAGAAGGACTCAAGTCTTTTGCCGCTGTGCCGATAATGGCGAAGGACAGTATCTTGGGGGTCCTCGGTGTTGGCAGCTACAGGGCCCGCAAATTCTCGGATCGAGAGGTGCAGTTGCTTGATGCCATCGCCAATCAAATGGGTATGGCAATCGAAAACGCACAGTTGTATGAGCAGGCGATGGAGCTTGCATTCACAGATGGTTTGACCGACCTTTATAACCGTCGGTATTTGATGGAGCAAATAGAGCGAGAGTTTACCCGTGTCGAGAGAAAAAGGGGCCATCTATCGCTGCTGATGATTGATTTGGATGGGCTGAAGGAGATAAATGACCGCTTCGGCCATCATGAGGGTGATGCCGTTTTGAAGGGATTGGGGGGTATCATCAAGGCCAACACACGCGCTTCGGATGTTGCAGCTCGGTGGGGAGGAGACGAGTTCATGTTGCTCACTCCTGAGACGAGCAGCAAGGGTGCGCGCAAGATTGGGGACAGGATCAGGGCCCAAGTGGAACAGAGTCGGCCAAAGATAGGTAGCGAGGAAGTGGGAATCAGTATAAGCATCGGCATAGCGTCATATCCGGGACATGCTTCTGATGTCACGCAGCTTCTTCAAAGGGTAGACGAGGCGATGTATTGCGCCAAGAGACGTGGAAGAAATCAGATATGTGTCTTTTCTGCTAGAAAGGCGGATGAGTAGCGTGGACATTCAAGAGCTATTGCGCCTCGTGGTGGAGAAAGGGGCATCGGACCTGCACTTGAGGGTGCCGAGCCCGCCAGTACTTCGCATTGATGGTCTCCTGGGACCCCTGGAAGATCTGCCCGGAGTCACACCTCAATATGTGAAGGAATGTCTTGAACAACTGACCACCGAAAAACAGAGAGAGGCATTTTACAATGAGCTGGAGCTGGATCTGGCCTACAGTGTTGCCGGGCTGGCACGTTTTCGAGTCGCCGCCTATTTTCAACGCGGGACAATCAGCATTGCCATTCGGCAGGTCTCGCTCAAAATCCCTACCATAGATGAACTTGGCCTGCCGCCGGTGTGCAAGTCACTGGCGCTTAGGACAAATGGTCTGGTATTGGTCACTGGCCCTACAGGGTCTGGCAAATCCACCACTTTAGCTGCTATGATCGATCACCTGAACAAGACAGAGAGGCGAAACGTGATCACGATCGAGGATCCGATTGAGTACGTGTATCACAATGAGAAGTGTATTATTGCGCAGCGGGACCTCGGTGATGACTTCGAATCCTTCTCTGTGGCTTTGCGGCATACGCTTCGGCAGGATCCCGATGTGATACTTGTTGGCGAGATGCGTGATTTGGACACGATAGCTACGGCGATCACCGCTGCAGAGACAGGTCATTTGGTCTTGAGCACGGTGCATACTATGAGCGCTCCTCAAACTGTTGATCGCATAGTTGATGTTTTTCCCGCCCACCAACAGGAGCAGATTCGATTTCAGGTATCACTGGTGTTGGAGGGAGTGCTTTCGCAGCACCTCTTGCCCAGAGCTGGGGGTAGGGGAAGAGTAGCCGCCTTTGAGATCATGATGAGCACAGACGCCATACGTAATCTCATCCGGGATGGTAGAACCGATCAGATCCCCTCTTATCTGCAGACTGGCAGGCAGCATGGCATGCAGACCATGGACCAGTCTCTGGAGGACCTTGTCAGGGGAGGTATGGTTACTGTCGAGGAAGCGGTGGTGAGGGCTAGCAAGCCGGATGAGTTTCGCCGCATGCGTATGTGATGCTTTTGACAACCCACAGAAACGCCCCCGAAACCTCAGATGGCCTTGGGGGTGTTTGTTTTGTGTAAGAACCGTTTCGCTTAGTCAGGTGTCCGAAAGCTCAGCGAAACAGGGTGGCCCGGAGCATCCGCTCCCACAGCCATAATTCTCAGACAGGCTCCTAATCAGGTTTTGACAGGCTGTATCCTATGCCTGCTTTAGTGAGGATAAGCTGCGGGTGCTCAAGGTCTGCTTCAATCTTCTCCCGCAATCGCCTGATGTGAACCCT
>QIGA01000028.1 GCA_003229915.1 Chloroflexota bacterium | reverse complement strand
GCAGTGGGATACATCTTCGTGGGGAAATGGCCCGGTCTAATATGTTGCGTTTGGTAGCGATATTCCTGGAAAATGTACTCCGGGTCGGGATCTCCCATAAGCAACCAACGTGCTTTACCCACATCTGGATTCCAGGTTGCTGCTTTGTACTCTGGTAATTCGTGAAAAGCAATATGCCCCCAAAAGAATTGGCTTCTATCATGTCTCAACCTATTGACCTTCCTTCGGATTTCAGGGGCTATTGATACATTACGCAGGTGCCTATTGATTATCTCCTCGGCCCCTGAGGAATCAATCACCAGTTTCCTGGCTTTGACCTCCGTACCATCAGCCAGTCTGATTCCGCAGGCTCGACCATTCTCAACCAGAACCTGGTCGACATCTGACTCGACAAAGAACTGCCCCCCCTGTTCGCTGAGAGCTCTTTGAAGAGCATGGGCAACGTTATGACTGCCGCCTTCAGCGCAGGCCAGTCCTGAAGTACCCAGAATGGTGGATAGCCAGAGAGTCGCCATTGTGATTGGAGCAACGTCATCAGCATAGATTCCGTTGTAATGGTTCCAGGTCATACAGTAGGTCTGTAGTTCGGGGCTTTCGAAGAGATCACAGATTATCTCGTATTCAGTCATGAATGGATATCTTGGATCAAGAAAGGACTCAGGATCATTTAGCTGCATCTCGATATAGTCCGGCTCTCCGGGAAGGGGAGGGGGATTGTAGAGGTGTAGGAAGAGTGCCGTGGCGAATTCCCAATACCCCTTCTCCACCAACTTCGCCATTCTATCGGCGTCCTTTGGCGATATCCGTGCAACTTCAGCAATATTCTTCATGACTATGTCTATCTGAGGCGTGATATCCCCTGTTTCCTTATCCCACTTTGTAGCCGAATAGAAGACAAGGCACTTTTCGTTTGTGAAAGCCATGGATGCCATGACTTCGGGGAAGATGAAGTTCAGACCCTTCTCGTGGAGCTTGAAGTCCTGGTTACATGGGCTATTCCAGAACCCCAAGTGCTCGGCATGAGGATTGCCAATGAACCCGGCTACCGGTACCGGGCTCGAGCAAGCAGCACCACCCAGTTCATTGTGTTTCTCAAAGAGGCCTACTGTCATCCCGTTCATGGCAAGGTAATTGCTGACTACCAGGCCTTGTTGACCTCCCCCAATTACCACCGCATCGAAACTTGCGTCCGCCATCTACATCCCCCTTCATCTTCTCACTATCGTCCCGCTTGCCCAAACATGAATCACAATTATCAGCTGCGACACTGACTTCCGTAGCGACCGTCTCAAGATGCAGGATTGGGGGAAGTCGATGCCTCCCCTCCTCGAGAGGGCTGGTGACCATCCGGTTGAAGTGGACAAGTCCTCTGCTGCCTGTTCTGAAGCTCGCTCCCTTCTTCTCACTACCTTCAGCCCCAGAGACTTGTCCCCAGACGTGGCGGCCAACAGCCCTTTGGTCGCAGAACGTTCCTGCTGTCGCGCAAGCCTACTTTTGGTGTGTACGCCCCTGAGGGGGGCCAAGACCCTATTCCACTCTACCTGGCCCTCGCGGTTGCGGCGTATCCGTCATTCTATACTCCCAGACACAGCATGGATCGTTCGGGTTCTTTCGAGGAGGCAACTTGATTCCTGTTACCCTTATATTGGGATTGACAAAATATGCCTCCGCGCCTCTCGGCTCCGCCACGTGACACAACTGTAGACATGATTCGACTTGGTTGGTAGCCTCGAATTGTTCCAGCAAAACGCAATGGGTAACAGTCGTTATACAGACCTCTGGGCTCTGCCACTCAACGCTGCCTGCGAAAAGGGATCTGTCAAGGCCCCCGTCCGGAGGCAGTTGCCCCATCTTTATCCCATCTTCCATGGTCTTGATGTCATCCACAGTCCTGTAATTCGGTCCAAGGAGTGGGACGAACATATGCATTGATGACTTGGCCAGTTCTTCCCAGACCGCGGGCATAAGTTCGTCAGCTGCTCTAGTCCCAAATCTCTTGCCGACCTCCGAGATCCATGTGAAGGCCTGGGCCATATTCCAATCTTGCCATATACCCAGCATCTTGATCAGGAATTCCTTGGAGAAATCCTCCCATCTCAATTCGGTGCTAAACGGACAGTCATAATAATCCAATTCCTTGTCCGGTCTTCCTTTCGACAGTTCCCTTTGGAATACGCCCTTCTGCGCCATCGTTCCCTCCTTACATCCATATGATTGACTTTCGATGTGCCTCTGTCCCCAATGTAGATTGGTCTACCTTGTCTTGTTTTCACCCCCCTTTCCGCCATCTGCCGTCAGACTCACTAACCGGGATTTCCCATTTCAACTCGCCGTGAGGCATTCTTCGTCCTCAAGGCTGCGGCAAAATGATACACCACCAGCGCCTAGTCTAGCAAGCCTTGGGTGAGCCTCTTCGGGGGGCTCTCTCCTGTGTTATCACCCAAGTTTTAGAAATCTTTCCTTTTTGCGCTTCAACCTTTTATTACCTTTTCAGTTTCCTATGAAAAAAGGTCCGCACATATTTACGTGTGGACCTTAGCTTCAATAGATAATAAGGATTAATCTTTCAAGCGATCTTTTCTCTGAGTACTGACAGTATCTTTTGCATTGGCTCTCTCAATTCGGCTTGAAGTGTGTACGACCACGCCAGTGTTCGTAGTGCCAGCCGCTGGTTCCTACCATTAGCTTCGCAGGCATTTCCCCCTTCACGCTAGCAACCGACTGTATTAGGTATTCAAACTCAGGTGCGAACTCATATCCAAGTAGTCAGCCTCTGCGGTTGCAGTTGGGCCCTTCTCCCTTAATTGTAACGCTGCAAAACACCAAATGCACTATGCTATAATGTCCGCGTGGATGGCCTTGTCTTCTCGCGGACATTGATCAATCGCACTCACGCGAGGACGAAATGAGGAGGTATGGATGAGCATTTCTCAGGAACAGGCCATACAGACGGTGCAAGAACTCGCCGACCAGGTTAAACGCCTCGGAACGCTCACGGCTTTCTCCGAGGAACACACGCGATGGCTAGTCAACGTAATGGCAGCTACTGAAGAGGTCTTTGGGGCGAGATCAACAATATACCGGAGCATTCGTGCATTGTCTTGGCAAAGAACAGGGACATTCATAGTCGATCCCTGGGAAGAGGGTACCAGCAGCTGCAAGGAAGCCACCAAACAGATTCACCACAGAGCATACCTTGAGCAACTCGAGGCAGAGCGAGGACTTCTCTTGACAGGCATCGATCAAATCAAACGGCGTGGGA
>QIGA01000189.1 GCA_003229915.1 Chloroflexota bacterium | reverse complement strand
CGAAGCAATCTCACGGGCGTTAGGGCGTTCCATGGAACGCCCCTACACCCCGCGCTCCCACCACCCTTAGATTGAGATGTAGCAACTGACTTGTGTTCTGATCTCCATTTCTGGGGTCCTTAGATTCTTGGAAACCTGAAGTCATATGTGCTACAATAGTAGTCGGGCAGCGCTATCATGCTGACATCCGTTGTACAAGCGTTGGATAATCGAGCGGCTTTACTTAATAAGGCCGCTCGATTACGTGTTTAGCGTCAGAGCTCCCGAGAAATCGAGCACAGTAACATGGTGGGCTTAGCAAGCACAAGTGAAAGAGGGAATCGATGAAATCAAAGAGCAACCTCGAAAAGGTCTTGGAGAGCGGTCATTTCGCTGTTACTGGAGAGCTTGGCCCCCCGGCATGTGTTGACCCTGAGGTCATCCGCAGAAAAGCGAAGTATTTGAAGGGAAACGTTGACGCTGTCAACGTCACCGACGGCCAAACGGCTGTGGTTCGTATGGCAAGCTGGGCAGCTTGCCTCCTGGCGAAGGCAGAAGGCCTGGAAATGACCGTCCAAATGACATGCCGTGATCGTAATCGCATTGCCCTTCAGATGGATATACTGGGCGTCGCTGCCCTGGGCATAAACAATATTCTGTGTCTTACAGGCGACCACCAAATGTTCGGGAACCACCCCATGGCCAAGGGAGTCTACGACCTCGATTCAATCCAACTCATCAAGATGGTAAAGGACATGAGAGATGAGAGGAAATTCCAGTGCGGAGATGAGATGGAGGTAGAACCACGACTCTTTATCGGGGCCGCAGCCAATCCCTTTGCTGATCCCTTCGAATTCAGGGTGTTTCGCCTGGCCAACAAGGTGGCAGCAGGCGCGGACTTCATTCAGACCCAGATCATCTTCAACGTAGATAAATTCGCCAGGTGGATGGATGCGGTCAGAGAAAAAGGTCTTCATGAGAAGGTGCAAATTCTCGCGGGAGTGGCCCCCATAAAATCAGTCGGCGCAGCCCGCTACATGCAGAATAAAGTCCCCGGTATGGAGGTACCTGAGACGATTATCGAGCGACTGAAGGGCGTGCCCAAGGAAGAGGTCTCGAAAGAAGGAATCAAGATTTGCGTGGATATCATTCGGCAAGTACGTGAGATCAAAGGAGTCGCCGGGATTCATCTAATGGCTATAGGATGGGAGGAAGCCGTTCACGAAATCGTAGAATCCGCTGGGCTGTTGCCTCGACCTCAGGTTTCCTAGGATGGTGTCCGAAAACTTGGCAAAGCAGGGGTAGCCTAGAGCATCTGCTCCAACCTACCCATAATTCTCCGACAGGCGACTAGGGGGGGCAAGAGGGAACCCCAGACTTTGACAAAAATATCCATATATGATTATATACTATAAGGTTGTTGCCTGTATGGATCATAGGTAGCAATCCTTTTTTGGGGCACGAAAACCTTAAAGAGATACCCATTCGGCATGAATACGCGGCAAAGCCCGAAGGGCGACTGGCCGCTGATGGCAAAATCCAGATGGAGGTACTGAATGGTTCCAGATGAGTTGCAACAGTACATAGGGAAAATAGACCCACCACACGTAAGGGAGGTCGAGCGAGGAGCAATAGTCAGGTACGCCGACGCTGTAGGGGATGGCAACCCACTTTACCACGATATAGAGTATGCCAGCGAATCGAGATATGGCACTATCATCGCTCCGCCCGGCTTTTTTGGCTGGCCTCTCCAAATGGTTCCTTCATCAGAAGGAATAATCGGTCTGATGACAGCCCTGATCAATGCAGGCTACTATCGAATATTGGATGGAGGAATGTCATACGAGTTCTTCCTGCCAGTCCGCGCCGACGACATATTGATAGCTAGCCCAAAGGTCAAGGACGTGAAGGCGAAGGAAGGCAAAAGCGGCACGATGATTATGTGCGAATTCGAGACGACCTATCTCAATCAGAACGGCGACCTGGTGGCCAGGGCATCGCAAACACTGATTGGACGCTAACTCTAACATTTGTGGAGGACAAAGAGATGGCACAGGAACAGATATGTTGGGAAGACGTCGAGGCTGGATACGAATTGCCCATCCTCGAAAAGATTGCCCATTCGGTCATGCTGGTCAAATGGGCTGGAGCCAGCGGTGATTTCAATCCGCATCACTATGAGGATGCCTTCGCCCAATCCCAAGGAACCGGAGGCGTCATCGTGCACGGGCTGCTCAAGCACGCATGGTTGATTCAGTTGGTGACTAACTGGATGGGCGATGAGGGCTTCATGAAGAAGTTCTCATGTCAATACCGCGGGATGGACTATCCCCGCAAGATGAAGACCATGAACGAACCTGAGGACGGAGAGACCTGGCAATGCCAGGGTAAGATTACCAACAAATATGTGGATGGCGATGACCATTGCGTGGATCTGGAGATCGGCGTGGTGAACGGCAAGGGCGAGACAACCACTCCCGGTACCGCAACGGTGATCCTGCCGTCAAGCGGCTGATAACTCAGTAAGGAGATAGAACAAACAATGTCTAAAAGAAAACTGCACACAAGACTCTGCGACGTACTCGAGATCGAGTACCCCATAATGCAGGCCGGCATGGGTGGATTTGCCGACCCGCCGCTGGTTATCGCCGTATCGGAGGCTGGTGGACTGGGCACCCTCGGCGGGGCTGTCTACGAACCTGATGAATTGGATGAAGCGATCAAGGAAATCCAAAAAGGAACCAGCAAACCCTTCGCCATTGATCTCCTGCTGCCCGACAGCCTGAATGACATGGAGGGTATCAGCAAGGAAGGGCTGATGAAGTATATTCCCGACAACTACTGGGAATACGAGAAGGAGCTGAGAAAGAAGTTCAACGTCCCCGATGATTACCGGAACACGCGCGGAAACGCCCAAATGACATCCGAAGGAACCAAGCAACTGATTCAAGTATGCCTGGACAATAAGGTTCCCGTACTCGCCGCCGGTCTCGGCAGGCTGGGCTGGGTGATGCCCGAGTGCCGCTCTCGGGGAATAAAGACCATTGCCATCGGTGCCAATGTCAAGATGGCGATGAAGCACGTAGAAGACGAGGTCGATGTCATAGTGGCTCAGGGATTCGACGCGGGTGGGCACACAGGCAACATCGGCACACTGGCCGTAGTGCCACAGATAGCTGATGCAGTGAAACCGATCCCCGTAGCCGCAGCGGGTGGCATCGCCGATGGCAGAGGGCTGGTCGCCGCTCTGGCACTGGGCGCTGAGGGGGTATGGTGCGGCTCGATGTTCCTCCTATCACCGGAAGCTACA
>QIGA01000278.1 GCA_003229915.1 Chloroflexota bacterium | reverse complement strand
GACAAGAGCGGGGATGGGGAGGTGCCAGGGCGGCTTCTGCATGCCGAGAGTTCTGGAGATCATCGGCAGGGAGGCAAATATGGAAAAGGAATTGGTGACGAAGAGCGGGGGCAGATCCTTCATCCTTAGTCGAGGAACCAAGCAGGTGAAGGAATGAAGCACTTTGTTGTCATTGACGCGGGCACACAGAATATAAAAGCGTTTATCTTTGATGAGAGAGGGAATGAGGTCTATGGCGAGGCACGCTCTGTGAGCCCGTATTTCGCTATTCAACCCGATTTTGCCGAGCAGGATGCGGGGGAGTATCTGAGGATTACCCAGATGGTAACGAGGAGTGTGGTGGAAAACTCCGGCGTTCCCAGAAATGAGATCGCTGCTGTTGCTATCACAACCCACAGAAGCACAATTGTGCCCGTTGATGAAGATGGCAGACCTGTTCGTCCCGCAATCACCTGGCTTGATGAGCGCAAAACACCGGGGCTCAGGCTCCCCGGTGGGCCCTTGCTGTCACTGGCGTTCAGGATTTCAGGGATGGCACCGAAGCTAAGGGAGTATCAGAGAAGGTCTAAGTTTAACTGGCTCAGGAAGTATGAACCGGAAAGTTACGACCGGACACACATATTCCTCACTATCTCATCCTATATCTTTCACGCATTGACCGGTGAATTCAGGGACTGCTCCTCCATGATAGTGGGGCTGTTCCCCATCGACCTCAAGGGACTCCAGTGGCATCACTGGAAGGTGGTGTACAAGATTTTTGGTGTCGAGCGGGATAAACTGCCTCCACTTGTTTCACCAACTGAGATTGCCGGTACGGTTTCGGAGGAAGGGGCAAGCAACTTCGGTGTGCCCCAAGGGCTCCCCGTGATCATCGGAGCGGGAGATAAGCAATCCGAATTACTGGGCGCTGGCGCAATAAGTGGCGATGTCGCTGAAATCAGCTATGGGACAGCCGCAGTCATTGAGTTGCTCTCCAGCAAGTATGTCACCCACCCCAAGATGGATTTCTTCACCTGGGGAGCGGCTATTCCCAACCACTGGGCGCTGGAGGGTTTTGTGGGGAGGGGGTACTGGATGGTCTCCTGGTTCAGAAAAGAGTTCGCGAAATCCGAGCAGGAAGAGGCGGAGAAACTGGGAATAGAGTCGGAGGAGTTGTTGAATAGGCAAATGGAGGCGATCCCCCCGGGCTCTATGGGCTTGATTCTTCAGCCTTATTGGCATCCCCGTGAGAATGATCCCCTCTCGAAAGGTGCCATAATAGGATTCTCCGGTGAGCACACAAAGGCGCACATCTACAGGGCAATTGTCGAAGGCATCGCGTATGAATTGCGCCGATTGGGGGAGATAATTGAGAAGCATTCAGGCAGCAGGATAAGGGAGTTGAGGGTCGGTGGCGGAGGCTCAAGAAGCGATGAAATCATGCGGATAACCGCTGACGTTTTTGGCCTTCGCACGTGCAGGCTGCACACCAGCAATCTCTCTGCGCTGGGCGCCGCAATCAATGCCACTGTTGCCTTGAACATCTACAACGACTTCCCTGAAGCTGTGGCCAATATGGTGAGAGTGAAGGAGACCTTCACGCCCCGCGACGAGAATGTGAAGATTTACGACAGGTTGTTCCATGAAGTGTACAAGAAGATGTATCCCGCACTTTCTCCATTGCACTCCAAAATAGCCGAAATCACTGGTTACCCCAAGATAACATGACTCGTTGAACAGAGTGCCTGTCGTCTCTGGAGGGTCAATGAGGGATGCCAATGGAAGCTGATGTGACTGTGATAGGCAGCGGCCCTGCTGGGCTTACTGCCGCACTCCATGCCGAGAAGAGTGGGGCCAAGAATGTCCTTCTTCTTGAG
Source organism: Chloroflexota bacterium (assembly GCA_003229915.1). GTDB lineage: Bacteria > Chloroflexota > Dehalococcoidia > SZUA-161 > SZUA-161 > SZUA-161. The sequence goes on along the minus strand of QIGA01000278.1, from coordinate 1,447 downwards.
AGGGAGGAGGAGCTGGGTGGCATCCTGAAACAGTGCATCCACAACGGCTTTGGTTTGGAGCAATTCAAGAAGGACTATACCGGCCCTGAGTATGCGGAACGCCTTATCCAGGAGATAGAGAAAACGAACGTGCGCTACTTCCTGAATACAATGGTGACCGGCCTCGCGCCGGATAGGACTATTACGGCAGTAAATGCTGAGAAAGGTGTATTCCAGATAAAATCAAAAAGTGTCGTGATCGCTATGGGATGCCGGGAACGCGCCCGGGGAAGCATCGGCATCCCAGGCACACGCCCTGCTGGAGTGTATACCGCGGGGGTGGCTCAAAGATTCGTCAATATCGATGGGTATCTTCCGGGAAAAGAGATTGTCATCCTCGGCTCCGGTGACATCGGACTCATAATGGCGCGAAGGCTTACGCTGGAGGGCGCTCGAGTCAAAGGGGTGTATGAAATAATGAGCTACCCCGGAGGATTGAAGAGAAATATCGTTCAGTGCCTCAATGATTTCGACGTCCTTCTGCACTTGTCCCACACAGTTACGGAGATACGAGGCAAGGAGCGGGTGGAAGGCGTTGTGGTATCCAGGGTTGACGACAGAATGCAGCCAATCGCGGGTAGTGAAGAATTCATAGGCTGCGATACCCTGCTTCTTTCCGTGGGATTGATCCCTGAGAACGAGCTATCGAAAGGAGCCGGCTTGGAGCTCAGCCAAATTACAAAAGGACCCGTTACCACAGAGACAATGGAGACATCAGTGCCGGGGATATTCTCCTGTGGCAATGTCTCCACCGTATTTGATCTCGTGGACTACGTTGCCCAAACCGGCATATCCGCCGGCAGGAACGCCGCGAGGTTCGCGGCAGGAGCCTCCAGGGGAAATGGAAGCTCAGTTGAGGTGATTCCGGGCGAGAACGTGAGACTGCTTTTCCCTCAACGGTATGGCTTCGAAGACGACCTCGTTTTGTTCATAAGGTCGGCGAAGCCAGTCGAGAGTCCTGTTAGAATAGGCATTTCCCCGCTTGAAATGCGCATTAAGAAGCCGTACGCCAGGCCAAACGAAATGATTAAAGTGAAAGTTCCGAAGGAGAAGCTGAAGGGCGTTACCGGATCAATCGAGGTCAGTATAGCGGAGAGCTAAGTTGAGGATGGCTGTGAAGAAGCACTTTACGTGTGTTGTTTGCCCCATTGGCTGCGAGATCGATGTAGAGCTTGAGAACGGCGATGTCGTTTCCCTGGAGGGAAACAAATGCGCCAAGGCGGAAGAATTCGTGTTGCAGGAACTAGAGGAGCCGATGCGTATATTGACCACAACGATTCGCATAAGGGGGGCGAAGTGGGCGATGCTTCCAGTTCGCACTGATAAGCCGATCCCCAAGCGATTGTTCTTTCAGGTGATGGGAGAGCTGGCGGGCATCGAATTACAAGCGCCTGTGACGATATCTGAT
>QIGA01000017.1 GCA_003229915.1 Chloroflexota bacterium | reverse complement strand
CCGATGCGATATGCCTCCTGGGCATCAATCGGGTCTCCAGTCAGGCACATCTCCAATGCCTTGCCCTTACCTACCAGGCGCGTTAACCTCACGCTGCCGCCACCACCGCACATGATCCCCAGCCTTATCTCCGGCTGACCGAACTGAGCAGTATCCGCAGCTATCCTTATGTCACATCCCAGAGCGATCTCGCAACCCATGCCCATGGCGAACCCGTTGACGGCTGCTATCACAGGTTGTGGTAGCTCTTCAAGCATCGTGGGGGAGAAGTACACCTTGTGATCGTCCAATACGCTCCCACCCTTCTTGGCCATCTCCACCCACGCCAGTATCGTCTTGTCTATGTCCGCCCCCGACATGAAGGCGCGGTCACCAGCGCCTGTGATAACCACAACCTTAATACTCTTGTCAGCGGCTATGTCCTTTACTGCTTCCTTGAGTTCATCAGACATTTTGGGGTTAAACGCATTCAACACTTCAGCTCTATTGAAGGTTATTCTGGCAACCCCATCCTTTTTCTCCAGGATAATCGTCTCGAACGCCATTACATCCCCCTTATACTGATTGAGGTGTAAGATCACACCATTTACTTTTGAACCTCTGCCTTTATCAGCTCTATGAATTGATTCACGTCTGACCCGGCACCGTATATCTCCCTGACGCCCTGTGCCTTCAGCGTGTCGTAGTCCTCGTCGGGAATAACGCCTCCAAGGACTACGATCACATTCTCCATCTTGTTTTCCTTCAAACCCTGCATCACCTTGGGTAAATGCGCCTCATATGCGCTGGTGAAAAAGCTCATGCCAATAACATCCACGTCCTCCTGGACAGCCATTTTCACCACTTCCTCCGGCTGACTGTAGCTGGCATACACTACCTCAAAGCCCGCATTCTTACAGCGGGATGCAATCAACCTCAGCCCCCTATCGTGGATATCGATCCAGTGCTTGACCAGCAAGACCCTGGGTTTTCCATTATTAGACAATTCTCTACCCCCCTTCGCGGTAGTTTGTAGATCCAATCACCTCTAATACTTTAGCATCACGTTGTATTCCGGGCCCCACCTCATGACCTTCCTCAGCGCCTGGGATATCTCTCCAGCGGTAGCCTTGGCCTTGGCTGCTTCAATGCATGCCGGCATCACGTGTCCCCACTCGCCCTTCTTCAACTGCTCACATGCTGCCACCACTCCATTTAGGGCCGCATCTGTTTTAGCCTGGTCTCTTCGCGCCTTGTACTCTCTGGATCTATAGAGACTCTGGCTACCTCAGGGTCCGGCCTGAAGGCCTTCACCTTCAAGTCCTCCTCCGTCGCGTATTTGTTCCAGCCGACAACTACCCTCTTGCCAGTTTCGATGTCCTCCCTCCATTGGTCACAACCCTCTCGCAGAACCCGCACGAGCATACCATCCTTGTGGGCCTTGACAAAGCCTCCCGCGTTTTCTATCTCCTTCAAAACCTTCTTCGCCTCCTCCTCCATCCTGTGTGTCAGCCACTCGACATAATACGACCCTGCCAGGGGATCGCTTACCCTCGTCACCCCCGTCTCATGGAGGAGAACCTGCTGCGTTCTGAGGGTTAGGATAGCTGATTCCTCGGTAGGAATGCCGATAGGCTCGTCATATGCTGGTACCTGCATAGCAGTCGTGCCTGAAAGAGCTGCTCCCAGAGCATGATAGGAGCTGCGGATTATGTTGTTCAATGGCTGCTGCTTGGCCAGTTCAAAACAGGAGGTGTTGGTATGAGTCCTCAGGTGCATGGCGGCGGGCCTGGTGCAGCCGTATCGCTCGTGGGCTATCGATGCCCATAGCTTTCTCCATGCCCTGAACATACAGATATACTCAAAGAAATCGTTACACTGAGCTATCTGAAAGCCTATGCCAGCCATGAACTTGTCGGGCTCCAGACCTGCAGCCTTACAGGAGTCAGCAACCGCGATCGCAGTGGCCAGACAAAACGACATCTGGTGAACGGCGTCAGCGCCTGTCTCTGAAACTCCATGCCCCTGTATGTTAGTGTGATTCCACCGAGGGATCTCTTTGACGCAGAAATAGATATTGTCGGTGGCTAATTTCAACGCATCCTCGGTTTCCCACATAAAGTTGGGGGCATACCATGCCGTGAATACCCAATTCATGGTATTCCCTCTGAGGTCAGCCCGGTTTATGCCCTGGCTCTCGGCATAGGCTATGTAAATCGCGAATATCGGCAATGTATCGCCATTTATGAGCACGATGCTGTTCTTGGTCAAGTCTATGCCGTCGAGCATGCGGGCGAAATCCTCATCCGTATTGCAGGAAACGCCATCTTTTCCTATGTAGCCCTCAGCCTCGGGATCATCCGGGTCGATACCGAAGTATCCCGGGTAATCCCATACCAGATTGTACGCTCTACCACCAAAGTATCCTTCCATCCCCGCCTTGGTCAGCGCTTCCATCCGTTCCTTGGTGTCCTCGGGCAATCCATAGCCATGGACAGGCTGGTTTATCCAGGGCTGGAACTGGTAGTGTAGCGGGTAGTTACTCCTCATATAGGGATAAGACCCCGGCATTCCGATATCTCTCTCATATTCGATATCCTGTATATCGAGCGGCGTGTACACGGGCTTTATCGGTATACCGGAGCTCGTCTTTGAGGAAAAGTCTCTCTCGTATTTGGCCACGGCCTGATCCCACTGCTCCTGCAGTTTGCGGGCCTCTTCCAGCGTTTTCTCATTAAACATTCCTGCCTCCTTCGTCCTGGCAACTATCTCCCTTTGAACTCCGGCTTCCGTTTCTCCATAAATGCCGCCCTCGCTTCAGCCACATCCTCACTGGCAAAGAGGGTAGGCATCATTGCAACTGTCCAATCCCAGTCCTCGCGGCATTTGCGGTTCAACACTTTCTTTATCATCTTTTGCGCCAGTGGCGCACCCTTCTTCATCCCCTCGGCGATCTTCATGACCTCTTCCATCAACTGGTCATGTGGGACTACCTTGTTTACGAGCCCGACCGCCTTTGCCTCTTCCGCGGTGAAGGTGGCCCCTGTAAGAGCCATGTAGGCAATTGTCCGCTTGCCCAGAATCTCGGTGCCACGCAGCAGTGTCTCTATTGGGATCTGCCCCCAGTTAACTTCCCTGGTGCTGAACTTTGCCTTATCCGACGCAATGACAACATCACAGGCAAGCGTAATTCCTGTGCCGAAACCATAGGCGTACCCGTTGACAGCCGCAATAACAGGTTTCGGTAAGTACTCAAGATGCATGAACGGCCGCGTAACGTTCTCGATAAACTCTATACCCTTGATGATCTTATCAAACTCAAACTTCCCCACATCAGCCCCGGCGCTGAAGGCCTCGCCCTTGCCGGTTAGAATCACCACCCTGATGTCATCGTCTTGCTCGATGTCTGTCAGAGCGGCATCGAGATCACTGAACACGGCAGGACTGGCGGCATTCATCTTATCGGGGCGGTTAAAGGTAATGGTGGCTATACGGTCTTTCTTGTCGAGCAGAATAGTCTCGAACTCCATAAATTCGTTCCCCTTTCTTGCTGGTGTATTCCCAAACCGCGGAAGGTCTCTGGCTTCACTTCGCGGCACTATGCAGACCCAAGGAGCCACTTATGCATAGCCGATAGACTCAAGCTCCTTTTGCAGGATCTCGTTCAAATATCCCAACCTCTCCTTGCCCGGCTTGAAGTCAAAGGCAATCGTACCGTAGGGATCCACCTCCTCCCTTAGCAGCCTGACCTGCTCTTCTGTCGGCTTCTCCGTCTCCGGTATGTCCTTGGGCACTTCCAGTTCAAAGCCGGTGTTCTCTATTACTTGCTCAACGCTGACGCCCGGGTGTAACGAGTCTATCTTGAATGGCCTGTCCTTCTCTTCCTTGCTGATGACGGCCAATCCTGTGATGTATCTGATCGGCCCAGGTCTGTAGCCTGCTTTGATCCGCTCTTCCGCACCGATAACGTATCTAGTGCCGGTGATGACATCGACCTTGGGGACGAAGGTCATCTTGGAGTGGTTTGGGAAGTATCCGATCATTTTGCGATGCATTTTGATTACCTCAGGGGCGCCGGCCCCCCCAGGCCCACGAAGCTTCGGATTGTCATACTCTCCAACCGCAGAGAGATTGATATTCCCATACTGATCCGCTTGAATGCTTGATATGGCCTCCACATCACCTCTCCCTTTCAGATGAACGGAGTTGAGGTCCTCCAGCATCGTCCACATAAGCGCTGCGCCTCTTGTTGCTGACGCCTCCGCTCGAGTAAACGACAGCTGGAACGGCCTGCAATCTACCGAGGCATAGGCCAGCAAAGTGCTATTAGGAGCATGCGTGATCTTCGCCAGGATGTAGCTCGCGTAGGCAAGCGGAGTGAAGGACCCTAGAACTATGACATCACCATCCTCGATCTCCCTCGCCAGAGTGACGCACATTAACTCGCCCACGGAATAATCTTTGGCATACTGTGTCATAGGAATTTTACCTCCCGCGCTAGTCTCCGAAGTATTGTGGCTTGCCTCATGCCTCCTATGGCTTCAAGGTATTCAAATTCTGGTTTCATCACATACT
>QIGA01000211.1 GCA_003229915.1 Chloroflexota bacterium | reverse complement strand
GCTTGAGCGCACTTCCAGATCAGCGACAGGTTCACCACTCAACATACGCTCGTTTCGTACTATCAAATCAGCTCCCATCGAGCGCAGCACATCGAGAATACCGCTCCTTGTGGAATTGATACCTGTATTCGGCAACCGAATGCTGGCGTCAGGGTGAACAGCGCCCGCAACCAGCCAGAAAGCAGCGGAACTGATGTCTCCAGGGATAGCCAAATCCGTTGCGGTCAACTGGCTCGGTGACAAAGTGATTGTAGTCCCAGACACATCGATCTCAGCTCCCATAGCCCTGAGCATCTTTTCGGTGTGATCCCGCGATAGCATTGGCTCCTCTACTATGGTATCTCCTTGAGCAAAGAGCCCAGCAAGCAGGAGAGCGGATTTGAGCTGAGCACTGGCAACAGGTAGTTGATAGCGAATCCCGTGAAGTGCCCCCCCCTTGATGACCAGAGGCGCTCGAGAATCACCGCATCGTCCCCAGATGCTTGCTCCCATTAGCCTGAGCGGTTGAATAATACGATCCATAGGCCGGGACCGTAGCGACTCGTCTCCAGTGATAACTGAGAAGAATGGCTGTGCCGCGAGCAGGCCAGTAAGAATGCGCATGGTGGTGCCACTGTTTCCAGCGTCGAGCACGTCCTCAGCCTCTTGCAAACCATGCTTCCCCTTCCCGCGAACAAGGAGGTCACCACCATCACCAGACTCTATGGTTGCTCCCAAAGCCCTCAGGCAGGATAACGTGGCAAGACAGTCACCAGCCTGCGAGAAATTACTCACCCTTGCCTCACCCTGGGCTATGCTGTTCAAGATGATCGCACGATGTGAGATGGATTTATCGCTCGGCGGACAGACCTCACCCGCCAAAGCGCGAGCAGCTCTCACCGTACGCTTCACTAGCTCTCCTCCCGTAGCCATTCTGCCCTTGCTTCCTGGGCACGTGCCAGCATGTTCCTCAGTCCTTCCCCATCTTCGTCAACTAAGCAGCGATATTTCTTTAGCTCCTCAATGTAACAGTCTATCCAACGGGCAATCTCCTCCCGATTAGTAAGACAAATGTCACGGTTCATCTCAGGGTTACCCGAAGCAAGCCTCGACAGGTCTCGATAGCCTCTCGCCGCAATTTCAGCCATCTCGCGCCAGGAGGAACTCTCCGTAGTCGCAGAGACAAATGCTGCCGAGAGCAACATAGGGAGATGGCTGACGCCGGCTACCAGCCTGTCATGCACCTTTGCATCGATGAAAAAAGGCCTGGCTCCAATAGCCTTCACGACCCCGCCCAGTGTTTTCACCGCCTCCTCGGTTGCAGTTGGGGCAGGAGTCAGGCAGTATATGCAGCCACGGAAGAGGTCGGCATCGGCCTCATCAATCCCTGAGGTCTCTTTGCCCGCCATAGGATGTCCGCCGATGAAGCTAATACCGTGTGGCAGATATTTGTCGGCCCACTCCATCACCTTTGTTTTAGTGCTGCCAGCATCGGTGACCACACACCCTGGTGATAGAACAGCGGATATTCTTTCGAGTATCTCTTTGATCGCCAGTACGGGTGTGGTTATGATTACCAGATCAACATCTTTTACAGCGGATGCCAGGTTCTCAGCACCCCTGTCGATAATACCGCTTTCCTTTGCCCTCGTCACTGTCTCCGCACGCCGGCTGAATCCTATGATCTCCGCTTCAACAACTGGTGACTTCTTCAAGGCCAACGCGAGCGATCCCCCCACTAAACCGAGCCCTATTATTGCTACTCTCTCCAACGCACACCTCGAAGCTCAGAGTCCCTGTCCCGCGAAAAGCCGAATGAATCCATCCACCGGCCGAATCAAGACATCCCACAGAACTCCAGTGAAATAGCCGAAGAACAGGAGCAACAGCAAGAGCAGAGGGCCATACCGCTCCATCTGTGCCACGGCATAGGCCTGGCGCGAGGGAAGCAAGCCCAAGGCAACCTTAAACCCGTCCAGTGGAGCAATGGGTATAAGATTGAACACTGCCAATATCAAGTTGAAGAGAATGATGTAACCCACCACATCAGCAGCGACTGAACTCAACTCCCAGCCATCTATATACAGGAAGCGAGGCGAATGCCAAGTCACTGCGCCTACTCGTATGAGCGACCCGAACAATGCGGCTACAAAAAGGTTCGACAGCGCACCTGCCAGGGCCACCAGGGCCATTCCCCTTCGGGGGTTTCGCCCCAAGCGATGGTACTCCACGGGTACAGGCTTCCCCCAACCGAAGCCGACCAGGAAAATCATCAGTGTGCCCAAAGGATCGAGATGCCTGATCGGGTTCAGCGACAGTCGCCCCAGCCTTTTCGCTGTGGGGTCGCCGAGCAAGTTCGCCACCAAGGCATGCCCAAACTCATGGACCGTTATCGCGACCAGCAGTCCCACCGTGAGGACTGCAATGAGGTAAAAGAACACCGTGGGATCATTTAGCAATAAATCCAAGTTACGAAGGAGCATAGATATTACCCTGCTGAGCTATTATAGCATGGTTTCACTTCTCACGAAATTGAAATCGCTCGTGGTTTTGGCTTGACAGCACATCGCCAACTTGTTAGACTGCTCGAAGCTGGCTTTCCGCTAAGAGCGCATATGACCCTTACCAACTTTCTCCAGGTCTTCTTTACCGCCGCTGCCCCCATATCGGAACTCCGTGGGGCTATACCACTCGCCATACTAGACCTAGAAATTTCCTGGCAGCTCGCCTTCCTGGTTGCTTTTGCGGGCAATCTACTTCCAGTACCCTTCATACTTCTGCTGCTCGACCCAGTGGCCCGAATCCTGAGCAGAGTGAGGGTTTTCGATAAAATACTGAACTGGCTATTCGAGATTTCGAGGCGTCGGGGTGGGCTCGTCGAAAGATATGGGGCGCTAGGGCTAGTGCTCTTTGTTGCCATCCCTCTGCCCATAACAGGCGCTTGGACTGGCTCGATTGTGGCTTTCCTCCTAGGGATGAGCTTCTGGCGTGCCTTCCCTGCTATTATTATCGGCGTGTTTATTGCAGGGGTTATAGTTACTACTCTAACTGTCATCGGCTGGTGGGGAGCCCTAATTGCGGGGATAGGCCTACTCGCTCTGATCGTTCTCGGGTTGCGGAAGTCTCTGGTAGTAAAACCACCGCCGGCTGCCGACAAGGCATGAATTGGAATCACCGAGAAATACACTGCTCGTAATGAGGAGGCACTGCTTCATGCTCGATTTGATCACAGCCCTGCGCCGAAACCATGCTATCGAGCACGCCACTGTGGCGGTTTTGATTGCCAAAATGAAGGCAGGCTCCAGGATACTCGGCAGGGCAACTACCAGCGGATTCTATATCTA
>QIGA01000264.1 GCA_003229915.1 Chloroflexota bacterium | reverse complement strand
CCAGCTTTCGTCTAGACGCCGGTTCGCTTTCTTTTCGTAGTCCGGCGCTTGCGCTCTTTGGGTGGTAGCGACAGTGTATATTATAGCAGCTCGACGTGTCGGTCGTTCTGAAGAGAGGATATGTACATTGGTTATAATAGGCGTTTGGGGATGAAGAAGTCATAAAATGGGGGTGGAAAAGGTTGAAAAGTTATCACATTTGGGGATGTGACGCCGAGGGGAAGGGCAAATCAGGTGATTCAGGCTAGTGGTGGAAAGCGTAGGAGGTCCATTGCCCAAGCGGGCGAAATGCCAGTTGACGAGATGGCCTCTGTATGTTAATGTTGAGGTGGCATTTTAACAAATACGCATATATTAAATGGTGCCCTTATGACAGCTAACCTAGACCGATGCGAAATCCGTTCAGTAGACCCAGAGAAAGTTGAACTTGCAAAAAAAAGACTTCTTGACGATGAGGTGTATGCGGGTTTAGCGGAGACGTTTGCTGCACTAGCTGATTCAAACCGGGCTAAGATCATATATAGCCTCATAGGACAGGAGCTATGCGTGTGTGATATTGCATGTGTGGTTGGCGTTTCTGAATCGGCAGTGTCACAGCACCTCAGAATATTGCGGACGTTGAGGCTGGTGAAGCAGCGTAAGGAGGGCAGGATGATGTATTACTCCCTAAACGACGACCATATCCAGACGCTTCTAGGTGTTTGCCTCGAGCACGTGCGGCATGGATAACGAGTTTTTTTTATCGGTTGATTATTTAGCTACTGCGCAATCAATAAAACGAATATCGGAGGTTTTCGACTATGGGACAGGGGAAACCAGCCAGGGACTCCTCTATGGTGGCATGTTCCAAATGACTCAGGCAAGAAAGGCGTATTCTGGGGGAGATGGCGATGGCTAACGACAAATCTTTGAGAATAAAGGGGATACACTGTGCTGACTGCGTCGTCCAGATCGAAGGGGCTGTCAACAAGGTTGAGGGAGTCAGGTCGGCTAAGGTATACCTGGGCAGTTCAATCCTGACCGTAACCTCTGAAACTGACGACCTGGACATGAACGCCGTGGCGGAAAAGGTCAGGAAGCTGGGATATGATGTTGTGGATGAGGAGGGGATCGGAGAGGTAACCCTGTATGTCGAGGGAATGGACTGCGCCGATGAGGTAGAGATCATCGACAAGAAGATGAAGAGCCTGGGAGGCGTTCATAGCTACCAGGTGAACCTTGTGAACGAGAGGCTGGACGTAGTCTATGAGCCTTCTGTTATTTCGCCCCAGGATATCGTCAAGGCCGTAGCTGAGACGGGGATGAAGGCTCGCATAGAGCGGGTGAAGACGGAAACAAGTCCCTGGTGGCAGGAGAGAAGAAATATCCTACTCTTCGTTTCCGGGCTGTTGACACTGCTTGGTTTTATTCTGGGCTGGCTGGGGCTGCCTCACTGGGCCGACCGTATCGCTTTTGGAGTCGCTATCGCTGTTGGAGGATATTACCCGGCCAGAATGGGACTTGCCGGGCTGCGAAGCTTGAAGTTGAACCTCTACACCCTCCTCATAGCGGCCGCACTGGGAGCAATTGCCCTCGACCTCTGGCACGAGGCGGCACTTCTGGTTGTCATCTTCTCTCTGAGTTCGGTGCTGGAGAGCTATGCTGTGGATAAGGCAAGGGGCTCCCTCAGGGTATTGATGGCCCTTGTCCCTCGAGAGGCATTGGTGAAGAGAAATGGTGAAGAGGGGATCTTGCCTGTTGAGGAGGTAAGAGTAGGAGATGTCATCATAGTTCGTCCTGGGGAGAAGATACCCCTCGATGGTGTGGTCATGGCAGGCACCTCCAGCGTTGATCAATCCCCAGTCACCGGTGAGTCCATGCCTGTTGGCAAAAGTGAAGGCGATGAGGTCTTCGCCGCGACGATAAACCAGCGGGGCTCACTCGATGTGCGGGTCACAAAACTCTCCAAGGATACCACCCTGGCTAAGGTGATTCACTCTGTAGAAGAGGCTGAAGCCAAGAAGTCAAGTTACCAGCACTTCGCTGAGAGTTTCAGCAGGTATTACACCCCGGCAATGTTCAGGCTGGCCTTTCTCACTGCCTTCATCCCCCTGGCTTTCGGACAGCCCTTTGCTCCCTGGTTCTACCGCGGGCTGGTGGTGCTGGTAGTATCCTGTTCCTGCGGCCTGGCCCTCTCTGTTCCTGTGTCCGTGGTGGCAGCCGTCACCAACGCTGCCCGGAAAGGCATTCTGATCAAAGGAGGGGCCTACCTGGAGGCCGCCGCTGGACTACGGGCGGTGCTCCTCGACAAGACAGGAACCCTGACCATTGGCAGACCACAGGTGACAGATGTAGTGCGTCTCAACTCCGCACGCGGCGATCTTCTTTCCCTGGCAGCGGCCGTTGAATCCCGCTCCGAACATCCCCTGGCTGACGCTATAGTGAGAAAGGCAAGAGAGGAGGGGCTTTCGATTCCCGAAGTAGCTGAATTCGAGTCTATAACTGGCCTAGGGGCCAGGGCTAAAGTGAACGGTGACGTATGCTACATTGGCAGCGGGCGCTTGTTTCAGGAGCTGTCGGTGCCGCTGGCTGATGCGGAAAAGGAGATAAGCGTTCTGGAGAACGAAGGCAAAACGGCTATAGTTGTGGGCAACGAACGGGAGATCTGGGGGGTGATTGCTGTGGCTGATCAGCTTCGGCCTGAAGCTGCTGAGGCGGTCAAAGGGCTGAGGAAGTCTGGGATAAAGAGCGTGGTAATGCTAACCGGTGATAACGAGGGAACGGCGCGGGCTATTGCCCAGCAGGCGGGTGTGGACGAATACAGGGCTCAACTGCTGCCGGAGGACAAGGTTGAGGCTGTCAAGCAGTTCAAGCTTAAGTATGGAAAGGTGGCTATGGTGGGTGATGGCGTCAACGACGCCCCGGCCATGGCTACCGCCGATGTGGGAATAGCCATGGGGGCAGCCGGTACTGATGTCGCCATCGAGACCGGAGACTTGGCCCTCATGTCCGACGACCTCTCCAAGATACCGTACGCTCTACAGCTAAGCCAGAGGTCGGTATCCAACATAAAGCAAAACATAGCGGCCGCCATGGTGATCGTTGCCTTCCTGGTGCCAGCGGCCCTCGTGGGGTGGGTAGACCTTGTACCCGGGCTCCTCATCAATGAAGCCAGCATGCTGGTAGTTATCGCTAACGGGCTGCGGCTGCTGAGGGGATAGGCACGCCTGCCCGCCTGGGGGATTCGACAGCCCAAGGCTGACTAAGCGCGTATCGAGGATGACATTGGTTAGTTTGGCCTCTCTATAGGGTGTCTGGCAATTGCGGCTCAACATGACAATTGCATTGGCCAGCT
>QIGA01000196.1 GCA_003229915.1 Chloroflexota bacterium | reverse complement strand
TCCTGCCAGCAGGCATTCCCGACAAGGGGACTGTCCTCAACCAGCTCTCCGCCTTCTGGTTTGAGCAGACCTCTCATATAGTACCAAACCACCTGATCGAGGTAGTAAACGATGTTAACTGGCTCAATAATACCTATGGTGAGAAGGTATGCTCGGGCTACTATTCCTACCCCCCTTATGTAGCCCGGCGCTCCATGATTGTAAGAAAAGCAGAGCGCATCGATGTCGAGTGCATAGTTCGAGGATACCTGTCAGGCTCAGGCTGGGCTGATTACCAGAGGAGCGGTGCCATCTGCGAAATTGCATTACCGAAAGGTCTCAGAGAGTCGGATAGACTTTCTCAGCCTATCTTCACTCCAACCACCAAGGCGGATAGCGGACATGACGAGCCAATTACCATCGAAGAGATGCAGAACAGCATCGGGGCTGCCCTGACACAGGACATCGTGGAGAAAAGCCTTGCCGTCTATGATTATGCCGCACGGTATGCCCTGAGCCAGGGGATCATCATCGCAGATACCAAGATGGAGTTTGGTATGGTAAATGAGAAGCTCATCCTGATCGATGAGCTTCTCACGCCGGATTCCAGCCGCTTTTGGGACACAGAAACCTATTCCCCAGGTAAGCCCCAGCCTAGCTTCGATAAGCAGCCTCTCAGGGATTGGCTCTCCAGATCAGGATGGAACAAAGAGCCCCCCGCTCCCGAATTGCCTCCAGAGATAGTCGAGGGTACGGCGGAGAGGTACAGGGAGGCCTACCGCAGACTTACAGGAAAGGAATTGTAGATGTATCTGGCGAAGATATATGTTACCCTTAAACCCACAGTAAACGATCCTCAGGGGCTAACTGTGAAGGGCGGTTTGCACACACTGGGCTTCGATAACATTCAAAGTGTACGAGTAGGCAAATACATGGAAGTTCGTCTCGCGGAAACGAACGTCTCGAAGGCTGAACAGCAGGTACGGGAGATGTGCGATAAACTCTTGGCCAATCCCGTGATAGAGGATTTCAGGTTCGAGTTGGAGGAAATCACAAGCTAGTCCTGCTTGGAAAAGCACCAAGGACTAGAGAAGTGTCCCAAAACTCGGCAAAACAGGGTACCCCAGAGCATCTGATCTGGGCATCACCGAAGCGGATGCTTCGACCTACCCATGATTCTCGGACAAGCTCCCGAGTCATTCAGTGGACAGAACTTCAAGATAGCTTTAGCTGTTCCCGATAATCTTATTCTTTCGGGGGAAACGAGATAACCAAAAAGGGGTGATCGAAATGAGCGACGCTACCATAAACATCCGTGAGATGAGCGAGGAGGATGTCGAGGCCATTCTGGATATTGAGCGAGAGACTAAAGGTAGCCACAGATCAGTAACATACGCTCCGGTACCTGATAGTTGTATCGGTGGTGAAGTTGGCACCAGTATTGTGGCCGAGGACGATGGCCGCATTATTGGCTTTATACTTGCTCGTATTGTACGCTCGCCGATCGAGTTGAGCGATGTTGCCTGGATCGAACTGATCGGCATTCTTCCCGACTATCAGGGCCGAGGCATCGGCAAACGAATGGTCGAGACCTGGAAGGATCGTTGCAGCCAAAATGGGATCAAAAAGGTGCACATAATGATCAACTGGCGAGACTGGTGGCTGCAATCCTTTTTCGAACCGCTGGGGTTCTCAAGGGGTGATCTCGTCGATTTCCAGGCAGATCTTTAGGACCGTTTCATCCGCAATGGGCTCGCGTCCGTCAGCCCTTGATTTCATCGATTTGATATCGTAGGGTCCCGACTGGAGCAACTACCTCAACCACTGTGCCACTCTTATTGTCCAGTAGAGCCTTGCCCGTTGGGGAGGCAATCGAAAGCCTGCCCTGGGCAGGATTTGCCTCACTGGGGCTTACCAGAATATAACTCAATTGTTCACCTGAGCTGAGGTCACGCAAGGTCACTGTACAGCCAACCCCGACCCTTTGTGTGATCCTTGGTTTTTTTTCAATGACAGTTGATCCCCTGAGCGTGGCCTCGAGTTCTCTGATCCGGGCCTCGACTTGCCCTTGGTGCTCCCTGGCCGCCTCAAGGGGGGCGTTCTCACGAAAGTCCTTATCCGCTGCGGCCTGGCGCAGTTGCTCGGCCATATGGGGGCGCTCTTTTCGGAGCGCCTCAAGTTCTGACTCCAGCGAAGCGTAGCCTTCTGCTGTGAGAGCAACTGGGGGGATTTCTGCTGAGCCTTTCTTTACCGATCGGCCCTGTTTTACCTTGCCCACCCTAAGATGGGGCGCGAGGCTAATCCCTATGAGCTTTTTCTTCTTGGCAAAGGACAGGAAACTTCTTACAGGCTCAATCTTCCTCTCAGCGTCAGTGACAGAGGCACTGATGTTTTTGCCATAGTCCCCTACCTCCCTGGCGCTAAGCACCATTACCGGTCGTTCTCCGCCATACCAGCGCACAAACCTGTTCAGTTCCTGCTGGCCCTCCTGTCTCTGCGCCGGGGACAGAGTGGCAAGGAACATAGTCACTGCCTCAGATAAGCTTAAGTTCTGCTCTTTAGACATCTAACTCGTTTTACCTCGCTCTACATTTACTTCCGAACCCATTTTAAGTGTTTACCTGAGGCATTGTCAATTGAACGATTTGACAAGAGGATACCAGCAAGTAGAATTAGGCATGGCATGCGTGTTATCCCGTAGAGGGGCATAATGAGAACGAAGCGTCTGCGTCGTAGGGCTACTGCAGTCGTGGTGAGAGACAGAAAGGTCTTGCTAGTTAAGGATAGGGGCCAGAGTCATTACTCTCTGCCCGGCGGAGGAATCAGAAAGCGGGAACCTGTGGTGGCTGCCGCTTCGAGGGAGCTATACGAAGAATTGGGACTAGATGCCATCAAGGTGACACGTTTAACTGAATGCGATTTTGAGGGCTCACTTAATCAGCACAATGTATGCCTAATCGAGGCTAACGGAGAACCCGCTCTCATGCAACTGGCAGTTAGCGGGTTCATATGGTGGGATATGAAAGAGGACATCCCAATTCTACCTCACGTGATGAGCATACTGGGCAGAATAGGCCCTATCTGATGCCCAAGAAAAGCGTTAGCAGCTTTGCGCAAATAGCCCCTTGTGTGATATCTGACACTCAGCTTTTCGCGAATTCTACGTCTTAGCGGCCCTCGTCGTATTCCCTCTTCAGCGTCTTCTTCAACGCAAAGAAGTAATCCACTATGTCTTTAATTCCCTGACCCTCGTATTTATCAACTCGTACGCTCTCCAGCCTCTTTTGCGCCACTGGGATTGTTAAGATGGCAGCGATCAGGTCTCTAGTCTTATCATCCATCATGACTTTTCCCTCCCTT
>QIGA01000140.1 GCA_003229915.1 Chloroflexota bacterium | reverse complement strand
TGTGATGGGGGGTGTTGCCATTGTCTACGACTGCGTTGGATCGGCGGACACGATTGAGACGGCTCTGCGGTTGACGGACGGGAAGGGGAAGGTAGTGGTTATCGGGGTTGATACCCCCAAAAGGTTTGAATGGACTCCTCTCTGGTTTCGGGAGATATCACTCGTGGGGTCTATGGGAGCGGGAGTGGAACATTTTCGGGGACGGAGGATGCACACCTTCGAGATTTTCCTGGAGCTTCTCTGGCAAAAGAAGATCGATGTGAAGCCTCTTGTCACCCACCGATTCAGGTTGTGGCAGTACAAGGACGCCTTTAAGGTTTGCCTGAACAAGCAATCGTCCAGAAGCATAAAGGTGCTGTTCGATTTCACGTGAGGGAGAAGGAGGGACGAAGGTGAAGATAAGCATTAAGGACAAGGTGGCCCTGGTTACAGGTGGTGCTCAGGGCATTGGGCTGGGCATAGCAAAGGCCTTCCTCGATGCGGAGGCAAAGGTGGCTATTGCTGATAGAAACGAAGAGGGGTTAAGAAGAGCAACCGATGATCTACGAGACAGTTTTGGAGAAAAAGCCCACGGGATCCTTGCTGATATTTCTCTGGAAGAGGATGTCAGGGAGATGGTTACCCAGGCCGTCGAGAAGTTCAGCGCAATCGATATCCTGGTCAACAACGCGGGCCTTAGCGGAATGAACTATCTTTGGGAGATGCCAGTCGAGGAATGGGACACGGTTATCAACACCAACCTCCGTGGCGCTTTTCTCTGCACTAAAGAAGCGGTGAAAGTTATGCTTGAGAAGGGTACAAAAGGAAAGATCATCAACATAGTCTCTCTCGTTTCTACCATGCCTACTACGGGGATTGCCGCCTACTGCGCCTCCAAAGGAGGACTGCTCATGTTTACCCGGGCGGCGGCCCTGGAGCTCGGCCCACGGGGGATCAATGTAAACGCCATTGGGCCCGGGAGCACTACGACCCCCCTGACGGAGTGGTTCTACAATCTCCCCGGTTTGAAAGAAGCCTTTCTGGATCGCACGCCCAAGGGTAGATTCGGCGAGCCGGAGGACATCGCGAAGGTAGCCCTCTTTCTCGCGTCAGACTATGCTGACTGGGTGACTGGCCAGACGATCTATGTGGATGGGGGTCAATCGCTCCTGGGTCTTCCCAGGTATTACGAAGGACTGCGAAAAGCCACAGGTGCGTAAAAGACCCGTTAATTGGGATTGGTGCCGACTGGATTGATAAGGTGCGGGTTGTTCTGATCAGGGCGCTCTCAGCGATTCAGAGCATTTGATCGGATAGCCATAGGCGATCAAGGGGCCGCCTTCGTACCCGCTCGACCCCGATGGGGTGGTCGGGACATCCAATCCCTGCGCTTACTTAGTGGAGTAGCTATCTGTCTCATTTGTCAGCTTCTTGAGAATGCAGCAGGTAGGCATAGAGGTTCGCGTCGTCTTCGCTAGCAAACTCCCTGATGCTTAGCCCGACGCGCTGACTAGTAACCCCCGGTGCTGGGTGGTTGCTGGTTACGGTAGCCATCAGGCGAACTTCGTGGTCACTCTTTGTTTGCGCCCTTTCGTCATGTTGACCCGGAATCGGATTCTCAGCATTCTTAGGCAGGATAATCAATTCAATAGAGTCGCTGGCAGCTAGCTTCGGGCCCGTGTGAGCAAATTGAATGCCATTAGCACTGAGATCGATGGATGTGGCTGGGTGCCACACGCTTTCACGAGAGAGCCGCCAGATCAAATTGGCGCGTATGGGAAAGCGGTACCTGGCCCTGCGGGTGCCACGACGGAATTGCATCACTGCGCCTATCAGCAGCGCAAGAACGACCAGCATCCAGAACAGGGAGATCGCTATCACGCTTGGTGGGAGCCGGTACCAGAGGGGATGGAAAAGATGAAACACCCCGACCCCGATCGCGATCACACTTAAGCCTGCTGTCACCAAATGGGGGATGACATGACGCCAGGGCATCCCTCCGCTTGCCGCATCTTTCCTGGACACTCGGAAGGGATGGGCGCGGCCGGTGAAAAGCGTGACTATGCTCGAGGTGAAGGTAAATGCCTTCAGGGTACTGTAACGCTCGATGTTCCAGATGTTGTAGCTTCCGCGGGACAGAAGAACTGCAGCGCCCTGGTTGAGGAGAAGGTAAGGAACGAAATGTAGCCAGAAGTCCACCCCAGGTGTCCTGACAGGCAGAAGCCCTGTC
This sequence comes from Chloroflexota bacterium, assembly GCA_003229915.1. Taxonomy (GTDB): domain Bacteria; phylum Chloroflexota; class Dehalococcoidia; order SZUA-161; family SZUA-161; genus SZUA-161. The sequence continues at coordinate 1,144 of QIGA01000140.1, read as the reverse complement.
AACAGTGCGACAATAGGTATCGCAAAGAAAACGAGTCTCTGTGGCCCCTCAAAGTAGGTTATCATTGAGGCAAGGAAGCTAAACCGCTGGCTTAGTGTGAGGCCGGGGATCCACAAGGGGTTTTCCTTGCGCAGCACTTGCATGGTCCCCTGTGCCCAGCGGAATCGCTGAGCGAGGAACTCTTCAGCGGTTGGCGGTGCCACCCCTAAAGCGAGCGGCCTGTCAACGAACACCGTGTAGTATCCACGGCTAGCCAGGCGTAGAGAGGTGTGCAGGTCCTCAGTTATAGTCTCTTCAACGATCCCTCCAATGGCTTCGAGTGCTGACCGACGCAGTACGGAGGGACAGCCACACCAGAATGCTGACTTGGTTCGATTCTTCCCCGGCTGAATTGCGCTAAAGAACATCTGCTGCTCGTGCCATCCCTGGATGTCATGTTGGAAAGAATCGAGGTTGTAGAAGAGCTGAGGCCCCTGGACCACAGCCACGCACGGATCCTGGAAAAATCCGATGGTGTTGTCCAAAAAGTCGGGCAGGGGGACATGGTCGGCATCGAGAACAGCCACCAGCTCTCCGTCTGTTTTGAGAAGAGCGTAGTTTATGTTTCCAGCCTTGGCTCCTTCATGAGTCGGGCGAGCGATGTAGCCACAGCCAACAGAATCCGCCAGCGCGCGCACTTCGTCGCGATTACCATCGTCGAGGAGAAATGTTCTGTGAGGGTAGCGAATGTGATTGCATCCCACCACAGTTTCCCTGAGGATATCAATCGGCTCATTGAATGTGGCGATGAATATATCGACGATTATGCCGGGGTTGGGGCGTGGTGGCACCGGCCTCACCATTCGCCATACCATGAGGGCAAGTAGAGCCAGTGTCACGAAGCCGAACACCTCTGCCGCCCACAGCGCCCATGACAGCCACATTGCCTCAGGGTTGAAAGTTGATGTCCGCCATATCAGGTAGTAGGCACCATATCCCAACGCCACCACCGTGACAACAGGGAGCACCCATTCAGTAAGTCTCTCCCGTCGCCCCTGAGCTTGGGCCTGCGTTACTTGGTCGCTATCGCTTGTTTGCGATGTGGTCTTCTGCATTCTCGTTAAGTCTGTCTTGACGCTGAGCACGGATATTCTCCGGCGCTAGC
>QIGA01000217.1 GCA_003229915.1 Chloroflexota bacterium | reverse complement strand
ACTGGGGCCCTATGCTTCAGTGAGTTGAGCAAGGTAAGTTGCAGACAGTTCAACCTGGCAACAGTCGGGGTTTACGTGATCGTGAAGTAGTTTCGTACGGAAACTGTGTTTCTGAGAGGCTTTGGTTTCACCTGGGAAAAATGGCGAAGCGTCTTCCTTTCGGGAAAACAAATAGCTCCTCAGGCTACTTCAAGGAGGGGATATGAAAGAGCCCGTTCCAGACGTGGTTATCCAGCGTCTGCCGATGTATGCCCACATGCTGAGAGCGCTAAAGGAAGTGGGCGTTGAATCCATTGGCTCCAGAGAGTTGGGGGCAGTATTGAGAACTACGCCTGCCCAGATCAGGAAGGATTTGAGCTACTTTGGCAAGTTCGGTAAGCAGGGCATGGGCTACAACGTGGGCCAGCTTTTGGACGAACTGACTCAGGTTTTGGGTCTTGGGCGCCCGTGGCCGCTGGCACTGGTAGGCACGGGGCGGTTGGGGCGAGCCCTCATAGAACACAAAGGGTTTGTGGACGATGATTTCAGGATGGTCGCGGTCTTCGACAAGAGCCCTCGACGGATAGGTAAGAAGCTTGGTGGACTGGTAATTCAGGATGCCGCTGAACTGGAGCAGATAGTTAAGGAGCGAGGCATTGCGATCTGCATCGTTGCTGTGCCCCCAGGGGAAGCACAGCGGGTTATCGATGCCTTCGTTCGAGCAGGTGTCAAAGCGATCCTGAATTACGCTCCCATCGTGGCCCGAGTGCCTAAAAGTGTGCAGTTGAGACAGATTACTCCCCTTCACTCTCTACAGAGCATGACCTACTACCTCAAGTCCGAATACCCCACCTCTGGCTCTGCGGCAAAATCACGAGCAGATGGAAAAACCAGAGGGTCAGGAGTCTAACCCTCTGGCCGCTACCCGCGCCTTCGTCCCAGCACCCGTGCCCCATCATAGGAGGAGCTACGTTGCTTTAGGAGACCTACCTCAATCCCCTTGCACTCTCAAGACAAGGCAACAGACATTGGCCCCCAAAAGCTACGTTATATTACTGGTAACCCCCTAGACACAGCCGATAGGCTTGGGCAATCCTGCCACCTTGCAAGCCCCCTTGGCCGGACCGCCAGGGAAAAGTTCGTAAATATACTTTAGATCGAACCCGGTCTTTTGGCACAGCATTCGGATGGGCGGGGCAACCCCAAATTGAAGATAGTAATCCCTGATGTAATTCACCAGGGACCAGTGCTCCTTGCCCATTTTCTCGACCTCCTCGGTCTTGGCGAGGTCTTCAGCAACTGCCTCACTCCACTTCTCAGGCTCCTGGATGAAACCATCCTCATCGATCTCTAACTCCAGTCCCCCAAACACAGCCCTTGGCATCTTCGACCTCCTGCTCATTATCCTGATTGGTTTCCCCGCGATTCATCTAGCCTATCCTGCAGGCTTCGCGGTCTAGCCTCTCAAACACTCAAACACTTAAACCCCTACGCCTCGGTCGGATTGTGGCTGAGCCGATACAGCACAATCCCTTTAGTTCGTGAAATTTATCACATACTACCATGTATTCTAAGCACAAAATAGCCTCATGTCAACCGCGCGAATTCAGGGGACATTTCTAAAGAGTCTCGACAGCCCAAACGTTGACATCTGAAAAGAAAGATGATATACTGGCTCCTGTTTGTGATAGATTTCACTAATAGACCATCGCTACAGCACGAAATGGACCTTGTCTAAACTAAGGAAAGCGATCAGCGGATCTCATTTGAAGAAGGGAGGTAACTTGACAGAGGTGAACAATGCTTTGTCACCCCACGGAGGCACCCTCGTTGACAGGGTGATGGAGCCGGCTAAGGGCAGGGTGAAGGCCAAAGAGGCAAAAATAAGACTCCCTATTGATGCTCCACGAGCAACGGAGATCATAAGCATTGCCTATGGTTTCTTCTCTCCCATCGAAGGCTTTATGGGCTCCAAGGACGTGGATTCAGTATGCAAGGACATGCGCCTTCAAAGTGGCTACATCTGGAGTATTCCAATCGTCTTCGATATCTCAGAGGACACGATAAAGGAGAAAGGGATAAAGGGGGGAGACACCCTCCTTCTCACGTATCAGGATCAACCTTTTGCCGTACTCGAGCTGGACGAAATTTTCTCCTATGACAAGACCCTGATGGCAGAGAAGGTCTACGGCACTACAGAGGACAAACATCCCGGTGTGAAAAGGACGTACGCCTACAAAGACAAGTTTCTCGGCGGTAAGGTCACCCTCATAAACCCGCCCAAGATAAACCCGCCCTTCGACAAGTACTGGTATCCTCCCAAGGTGCTCAGGCAAAAGATGGCTGAGCTGGGTTGGAAGAAAGTCGTCGCTCACCAAACCAGGAATGTTCCCCACACCGGCCACGAGTGGCTTATGAAAGGCGCGTGGTTCGCGTCCAACGCCGATGCGGTCTTAGTAAGCTGCGTAGTTGGAGAGAAGAGAACCGGTGACTATATCGATGAAGCGATCGTGTTGACCCATGAGGCGTTGGGGGAAACCGGCTACTTCAAGGAAGGCACTCATCTGACCTCCATTCTGCTGTGGGACATGCGGTACGCAGGGCCACGAGAGGCCATTTTCCACGCTATTGTGAGGAAGAACCTGGGCTGCACCCATCACATGTTTGGCAGGGATCACGCCGGTGTGGGGACATACTACTCTCCCTATGCTGCCCATGAGATATTTGACCAGGTTCCCGACTTGGGCATAGGCTCAGTACTGACGCTTGAATGGTGGTATTGCCCGGTCTGCGGTGAGGTGACCTATTCAGGGCTTTGCGGGCACGACAAGCAGCGGCAGGGATTCAGTGGCACCGTGATAAGGAGCATCATCCAGGATGGTGTCAAGCCCCCGCGGCTGATATTCAGACCGGAGGTCTTCGACCTGGTCATGGAATCCGGCGAGAAATACGGCTTTGGCTCACCATTCGTAACTGAGGACTATCTAGCCAAGAGGAACCCTGTTATCAGTGTTCCCCCGATGGAGGTATAAGGTGGCAGAAACGTTTCCGATAAACATATGGATAAATGAGGAACGATTGGAGAGGCTCCAGAAAGCCGGGCTTGCGGACATGGCGGAGGAGGCGTTTGCCGGATTGAAGAAGCTGCCAGTGCCCACAAATGAGCAGCAGAAAGATGCAACCTTGAAGAAGTTCCCCATGGCAAAGTTCGATTCGGCAACCACCAAATCCATCGAGTTGCTGCCCAGAGAGGTAAAGGACAAGATATTTGACCTGGTGGTCGAAATGAAATCGTTAGCAGTGATGGATGCATTTCTGGCATCCACCTAGATGGCCAAACGAAAGGAAAGAAGTCTTAGCGAATCTCCCAACAAGAAGTGAAGAGATAACC
>QIGA01000167.1 GCA_003229915.1 Chloroflexota bacterium | reverse complement strand
GTTTGCCAGACTGATGGATAAGCCTTCCAGAGATCATAGGTGCGAACAGTCGGACCCGGATTGGTTCCAGCCAAACTCCGCCAGCGATGATCCTTCCCCTCTGTCTTGGCCAGGGTTGCAAACTCAGCAAGCCGGTCGTTGGCTTGATCGGGAAAGCTTTTCTGAAGATTCTTCACTCGCTGAATACTGAATAGGTTCGATCCATGTTTCGCCCACGACCCCACCACATCCCAAAGTCTTCCTTCGCGGTGACGAAGACACAGCGAGATAAACAACAATGCCTCTGGATCGACTATGGATTTTGCATGGCGGTCGGATTCGAGGAAGGATCCGAGCGCTGCCCACTGAATCCACGCGGCCTCGATCACAGCCTGCTCGAGTTCATTAATCCTGAGGCTAGACATCCTGTTTCGCTTGCTCCACCACCTGATCCAGGATTGGCGAGAACTCTGGAGACCTTTCCCCAAACCTTCCTTCATATGGATCCATGAGCACTATTATGGTCACTTAAAGTGATAATAATAGTGCTATGTCTGCACAAAATATCTTCAGCGGTATGGGCATCGGGATCTCAAGTTCGAAAAAATAATGGCTACTTGCCTAGATGTCAGCTTTGGAAAGAGGGCTATTCGGTCAGGATATCAACCGTCATACGAGTGATGAGGTCGCGCGCCAGTTTAGGCCGACAATCAAAGGCCACAGAATGAGAGAAGCTGGCTAATGAAACCTGCAACATCTGCCTGGGTATCGTCATCTGCTCTTCGGTAAAGGAACTCGGCCAACATGCTTATCAGTTCCATCGGGAAGTCGCTCCTGGGGGATGAGAAGCCCCGGAACCAGCCCGCCGATGATTACAACTTCGTCCAGTACATTGCCGAGGAATGTGGCCACTGTAAGGCAAGTTGAGCGAACAATGTTCAGGTGCCTGGTCTTGTAATCGGAGGCATATATGAATTGCTCAGTCAACTAGTTTCTGGCCCAAAGATCAAACCTCGAAGTTCGCCGGCCGCTTCCTCTGCTCTCTCTGGATGACCTTTCAGATCTAAAAAGACCTGTACCGGATGGACACTACGTATTCCATCCACTTCCCTTGATTCATAGAATACCCACTCATCTTTTGGAATCACTATCCAGATGTTCTCCCCCGCCTCACCCTCTCTAAAACCGAGATTCGACAGCTTTGCCGCAGGAATAGGTCTCTGCAAGTAGATAGTTGCAATTCTGAAATCGGCAAATTGCGTATAGAGCCATGCGCCTGCGAGTCCTGAGGCAGCATATTCAATGCCATCGCTGGAGAGCTTCTGACTTAATGCGCTGAGGAGATCCAATCCCGAGCGCGCCGGTACATGCCCCCTGACAAGCGGTTGCTTGTGAAAGTCATATGCTTCACGCCACGCGTCTAAGAGAAGTGACTTATCTCTAGCCTTCACTGAGCCGTCTTCAAGCCGGTCGATCAGCTCGTCACTCTCAAGTGAACGCACAATCTTGCTGATATAACCTTCATCCAGATCCGTTAGCTTAGATAGTTCGCGCTGCGTGAAGGCTGAATCCGCATGATAGAGCAATACCCTCGAAACCCTCGAGCTTTTTCGAGCAAAGACTCCCGATGACCTGCCCGGCTGGCGATAGATATTTGGCCGCCCAGAAATCGAAATTCGGATCCTGGGGCCGGTAATGTCCGCATTTCCAGAGAGATCGAGCCACGAAATCCCCTCCTGGCGGCACCTCTCTCGCCCTCGCTCATGCATATAAGGGACCACTAGCAATCTGACGGGCATCTTCTCGCTGTGGTTCATCTCCTTTAGTTGCAGGATCCCATTCTCTACCTAAGCGGCCTTGCCAGATTCCCTGTACTCCACAATGAATACAACATCACGATATTTCAGAACTGTATCTGGCCGTAACCCGGACGAGTGGATTTGTAGCTGCGAATCATCGATTTCCAGGATGTCTTGACTGTTCACCTGAAGAAAGTCGACTAGCATTCGTTGCGCTTTATTAAGCGCGTCAATTTGTGTGGGTATCATTGTGACTTGATTATATACACGAACTTGAATTATTTTTCAAGTATGAATATATAGTCAAGTAGCTAGCCCTCAAGTGCAAAACACATCAGGCCGCGCCTACTCTAGGTTGGCGGTGTTCGTCGGGATTAGCTCAATCGCCGTTGAGGCTATCAATCGTCATGCGAGTGATGAGGTCGCGAGCCAGTTTGGGCTGGTATTCCACATTCCCAAGATCGCTTGAGAAGCAATTGGCAGAAAACAAAGTACAAAGCCCAATAGTGAAGCCTTCGTCAGCAAGCATTCGCAGGACCATCCTTTCCCATAGGCACGATCACCCGATGAGGGACGGAGGGTTTCAGGAAAGCTCAGCTTTCCAAGGCTGGCGATGTGGATTTGCTAGCCCGAAGTAACCCGATGACGTTCATAATGAGGACCAAGAGGTTGGCCAAGAATCCAAGCCCGGAAACAATCGCTGTGACGATGAACTCATTGGGGATGCGAATTCCAGCGGCAGCTCCAATGCTTAAGCCAATAGGATACAGGGAAAAAACCACTATGCCTATTAGGGGCAAGAACACTGCCAGAAATCCTATTAATCCCTCCCCCGCAGTTCTGCCTAAGGATGCTAGGAGGCGCTTATGCAGGCCGGCGACAACGGCACCGATTGAAGCAATCCCAAGCAGGATTAGAATGACCGAAACAAAACCCTCCGTCGTGAGCACACTAACAAGGGAGCTAGCTCCTACGCTGAGAAGTGCAACCGCAGTCGCGCGTTCACTCAGTTTCATTTTTTGTGCATTCTTCATCCGACTTGCCCTCCATGCGGCAGAAATTGTATCTCGCGTCAGCTTCATGCCGAGCGAACCCTGTAGAAGCATCAACCAGTGTTTGTGCGTCCCTCGTAATCTGGTCCGCGGTGTAGCCGAGTGCAGTGCCAGAAGCCACGCAACCTGCTGCAAGTGGCCCAGTCACAACCAATCCTGCTCCCGTCAGTGCAGATCCGACTGCCCCACCGCAAGTAAATCCAACAGTGGTTGCCTCTATGAGAACCAGGGGGATTTGCCACCATCCTTGAAGCATCTCAAAGAAGGTTTTTTCGCTTTCAGCTCTATTCAGGGCAGAGAACTGGAATGCCTGTAAAAATGGATCAGCCCTATCTACCACTCGGACATCATCCGGAGCGGCCCAGACGAAATAGCTCTCTCCGCCCGGGGTTAAGCATGTCCCCACTTCTGCATCGCCATAGAACTCACGCTCTTGACACAATTCAATTGCATCCTCAGATGTCAACCCGCCAAATGATGGCGATGGATCAGCATCCCCGGGTGCAAGTTCCTCAACTTCAGGCTGTTCAGGAGCGAACTCCT
>QIGA01000257.1 GCA_003229915.1 Chloroflexota bacterium | reverse complement strand
GGGGTGTCATTGCGAGCGCAGCGAAGCAATCTCACGGACGTTAGGGCGTTCCATGGAACGCCCCTACACCCCGCACTCCCACCACCCTTAGACTGAGATGTAGCAACTGACTGGTGTTCTGGTCGCTATTTTTGGGTCGGGCACGGTGCTTGAGGTCATCGCAAAAGTGAGTTATAGTCTGTGTGATGAGCGGCAAAGGGAACCGGCAGGCAATCTCTCGTAAGACTGACACGCCATCCGCCGAGAACCAGCCAAATAGAAGGCTGCTCGATCCGGGGTGGGCGGGGGAGCTCTCAGACCGCGAGGTAGAATACATCCAGCGAGAGCTTATACATTCCCGGCGCCTGTGGCGGAAGTGGGGCTATCTGGGCGCTATGCTGAAGGGGGTTTCCATCCCCACCTCAACCTTACGCCGCATAGCCAAACACGGACTTCGCTAGTAGGAACCCTTAGCCTGTGGCATCCAACTCCTATCCCTCGATGGAAGAGATCAGCAGTGTAGTGTGGCTGGAGTGAAACGCAACCCACCAAGCTGTCTCTCTATATCATCCGCGCCTATTTAGGAACCTCGGTAGCGTCGTGACTCCTGTCACGATGGAATACTCATTGCCACAGGTGTGGCAACGCTACACGGTGTGAAGTTATTGGGACAACTTCCCCATGCCGTGCCCCTAAGTAGTACACATCTCATGCGTTCAGAGCTTAGAAAATCACCTAAGAGGCAGCGGTCTCCAGACGCTCTGACGCCTGGATGTCTTGATGGCAGCCTTTGCTATTATGTAAAGCGGTAGCGCCGTGCTGGTTAGCTCAGGCATTCCTGGAGGCCACCGCAGGGCGTCGGCTGCAAGAAGATGGAGCGCTATTCCGAGCTCTCCGCTGGGGCTATCTCTATCTCCAGTGTCGCCCTGTTCCGCAGCAGCGGCATACCCAGTTTCTTGCCAATAACGCGCCTGGTCAGAAGGCGGTGAATATCGTCGATCTGGTTTCCGTCGATCGAGACGATGATGTCCCCCTCCCGCAGGCCTGCAGATTGGGCGGGGCTGTCGGGTGTCACGCTCACTACTTGCACAGTGGTTCAGTTGGGCAAGCCTGTATAAGACTGTTGACTTTTTGCGTAGATTAGTCATATCATACGGGCAATTCCCAGACGAGGGAAAGGAGGTGTGACAATGCCATCAATGAGGTGCAAGGACGTAGGCCTAGACTGTGACTTTGAGGCAACAGCAGCGACGGAAGATGAACTTATGAAGCAAGTGGCGGAGCATGCTGCGGAGGCACATAACATGAAGACCATTCCGCCCGATGTGATGGATAAGGTTAAGAAAGCGATTAGGACGCCCTGATACCGTAAAGGACATAGTCCTTGTGAAGCTTCAGCAAACGGCTCAGTCTATTCCTCCAAGGAACTGAGGAAGTCAACAGGGCAATCATCGATTCTGTGAGTAGGGAATGAGGCTCTTGGCAGGTTTCAATCAAACCGAAACCTCTCCCCCCGCAATAATGTCACGTTCAATTCCAGTTTTGTAATTGCACTCCGTACGGGCACCAGTGTCGTGTCTCAGGTGAAAGTGCCTCACGACGTAATCCCTCTCCCTTGAAGGGAGAGGAGATTTATGCGGAACCATGCCAGAGACTAATGATTTCCGAAATCCACGGATTAAGGGCCATCTGCCCGGCATTGACAAGCTGCCATAATACGTCTACATTGCCATAGAGGTGGAAACACAGCGAGATCGCCCCGCGACGAATGACTTCACTTCCATCTTGCAAGCATGCGGTTTCCCCACCCAGACCCTGACATTATAGCCGCGGATTTTCCATGTCATCCAAAAGCCGCTTCATTGGCCTTTTCAGAAACAGCAGCTTCATATTCCTGGTCGCCATAGCCGCGGGCCTGGCATTGAGCGGGGGTGCGTCCTACATGGAGAGCGCGCTGGTCCCCGTGCTCGCGCTGATCATGACCGTTTCCATACTGGACATCTCTTCCAGGATATTCCTGAATTTCAAAAAGGTGTTGCCTCCTGTCCTGACCGCCTTGATACTGAACTTCGTCGTTCTGAGCGGTACCTACATCGGGCTTTCGTCCCTCCTTATTGACGATCCCGACCTCTATAAGGGCTTCGTCCTTATCGCTGCGGTTCCTCCAGCGGTTGCCGTGATCCCTTTAACCTTCCTGCTGGGTGGCAACACCAGGTTCTCGCTGGTAGGGAATGTGGCCGCATACGTCGCGGCGCTCGCTGTCACCACTTTGATCAGCATAATATTCCTGGGGGCTAACTTCATCGACCCCATGAGGTTGCTAGTAATACTCGGCGAGTTAATAGTTGTGCCGATCGTGCTCTCCCGGATATTGCGGCGCACGCGCATAGTGTCGAGCGTGGACAGATGGAGAGGGCCTGTGGTGAACTGGGGCTTCTTTCTGGTTATCTATACGATAGTTGGGCTGAACAGGGACATATTCCTGCAGGAGCCCGGCACCTTGCTGCCCACGGCTGCTGTCGCCTTCGTCGCCACGTTTGTCCTTGCCGAAGTCATCAACCGCGTATCAAGGGGCTTGGGCGTAGAGAAGTCCGACAGGATCAGCCTTATGTTGATGGTTACCCGAAAGAATAGTGGCGCAGCGGGCGCCATTGCCCTCATCTTCTTCAATCCCACGGCCGCGATGCCTGTGGCGGTGGTGACTGCGCTCTCCGTACTTCACTTTGTCTGGCTGACCTGGCGGGTCAAAAGGATGCGTTGAATTACAGGGGGCGTTCCATTGAATGCCCCTGCTTAGCCCCGATTGGAATCGACGACGTACGCCCGGGCGGTGCTTTCGGCGACCACCGTGCCACCCTTGAGAGTTATTGTGGCCTCCGTGGTGAGAAGCTTTCGCGTTCTCTTGACCAGCCTTCCGGTGACCACCATGGGCACCCCTACAGGAGCTGGTTGCCTGAACCGGAACTCTGCCTTGGCAGTGAGGCCCTTCGTCTCGGGGAAGTATGTATATGCCATAGCCTCGTCGAGTATGGTGCATACGATGCCGCCGTGCACGACCCCATGCCATCCCTCATAGTGCTCGCTGATAGTGAACTCGCTTCTGGACTCGTTGCCGTCCTTTGTGAATTCGAGCTTGAGCCCCACGGGGTTTTCCTGCCCGCAGGCAAAGCACGTAGTCCACGCCTCCTGGCTGGCATCAATCGCCGACAGCTTCTTCTCCCAGCTCAGCATGATGACACTCCTTGATGCCCTTTCCTGGCGCTAAGCCCCTCCTGGCCATCAGGCAGCAGCCTGTATTTCAGAGGTTTATAACAGCCTGTCCCAGCGCTTATGATAAATCAAGAGGCGCAGGCGGGCAAATTTGGCCGGGCTTTTGGAATGCCATTGATGCGAGGCGCGAAGCGCC
>QIGA01000081.1 GCA_003229915.1 Chloroflexota bacterium | reverse complement strand
GATCAAACACGAGATCGCCGAACTTCTGGAGCAGGCGTCCAAGGAAGCTCAGGCTAAGGGGCAGATGCCGGCGACCCCCCTGCCTGAGATTACCCTGGAACACCCACAGAACCCGGAGCACGGTGACTACGCCTCTAGCCTTCCGTTAAAGATGGGGCGAGCGGCCCGGATGGCTCCAATGGCCATCGCCGAGATGGTGACGGAACTGCTGACTCAAATTGAAGGGGTGGAGAGGGTGTCAGTGGCAGCACCGGGCTTTATCAACTTCTTCCTGACGGCTGAATGGCTCACGCGTCAGGTGGACGATATCCTGAGTGCTGGGGAAGCCTATGGGAATCTCGATCTCGGGCAAGGTTCTAAAGTTCAGCTTGAGTTCGTCAGCGTAAACCCTACGGGGCCGATCCATGTCGGGCACGGACGCGGCGCGGTCCTGGGCAGTGTCCTGGCGAACGTGCTCAGCGTCGCCGGCTATTCCGTAGAGAGAGAATATTATGTCAATGACACTGGCAATCAGATGGACGCCTTCTACCGCTCTCTTCATTGCCGCTATCTGCAGGCCCTGGGCAGGGAATGCGAGATGCCTCCCGATGGCTACCAGGGCTCCTATCTCGTGGAGCTTGCCCAGGAGATCATCTCCGAGAATGGTGATGCTTTCCTGGCCGTACCTCCTGAGGAAGCAATTCAGGAGGTGGGAAAGATCGGGCTGCAAAAGACTATCGCGGCCATTGGGGCTGATCTTGAGTCTCTGCGCGTAAGCTTCGATGTATGGTTTAGCGAGCGCAGCCTCTTTGAGAATAACCAATACGAACGGGCGATGGCCCTACTGAGGGATGGTGGCTACATCAAGGAGAGAGAAGGGGCGCAATGGTTTGTCTCCACCGCTCTCGGAGAGGACAAGGATAACGTTCTGGTGCGCAGCAACGGCATTCCCACCTACTTCGCCTCAGATGTCGCCTATCACTATAACAAGTTTCTGGAGCGTGGCCTCGACAGGGTGATCAACATCTGGGGAGCCGATCACCAGGGGCACGTCTCGCGGATGAAGGCTGCGGTCAGCGCACTGGGGATCGACCCGGAGAGGCTGGGGATAATAATTGCCCAGATGGTCACCCTGAGCGATGGCAAGCTGTCGAAGCGCTCCGGGCAGGTTATCACCCTCCGCCATCTCGTTGAAGAGGTTGGGGCGGATGCATGCCGTTTCTTCCTGTTGTCGCGTTCCGCCGACAGTCAAATGGACTTCGACCTGGAGCTGGCAAAGCAGCAGTCGGCCGATAACCCCGTCTATTACGTTCAATACGCACACGCCCGTATCGCCAGCATCCAGCGGCTTGCCAATGAGAGGAATATCGACTGCGCCAACGGTGATGCGGGGTTGCTCACCACGGATGCCGAACTCAGCTTGATCCGCAGGATGGTGTTGCTACCCGAGGTAATAGAACTCGTAGCCAGGAACCTCGAACCCCACCACCTCCCCTACTTCGCCCAGGACCTGGCGACCGCTTTCCACAGCTTCTACAAGCAATGCCGGGTTGTTTCCGATGATGAGGCACTGACACGGGCCCGGCTCAAGCTGGTCGATGCGGCTCAGATTGTCTTCGCCAAGGCCCTCGGGCTAATGGGAATGACAGCGCCTGAGCATATGTGAGCCCGCTCGAAAGGTCTCCGAAAGCCTGGCAGGATGGGGTTGGCCTGGAGCATCTGCCCCAGATACAGGCTGACCTTCATAACTAAGCACTAGAGCCCCTCATTCTTGTACTGCTCCGCCAGGTTGGGATAGAAGCTCTCATGCCCTTCCATCCAGCCCTTCTGTTTCTCGGTGACCTGGCTCTTGACCTTTGCCGGCACCCCTACAACAAAGGAGCCTGGAGGGATTACCATGCCTTCGGTAACCACCGAGCCCGCGGCGATGATACAGTGATCGCCGATCTCGGAATTATGTAGAGTCGTAGCGTTCATGCCGATGAGCACTCTGCTCCCTACTTTCCTGCTATGTACCACAGCCCCGTGTCCCACGATTACGTGGTCGCTGATCTCCATATCATTGCCCGCATGCAGCATGCAGTTATCCTCGATATCGACATAGCTACCGATCCTGATTGCGGCGAAATCACCCCTGAGCACTGCGCCCGGCCAGATGTTCGAGTGCTCCCCGATCTCCACGTCGCCGACCACATACGCCGCCTCGCTGATAAAGGCGGACTCGGCGATCCTGGGTGTCTTCCCGTTGAAGCTTCTGATCACTTGGAACCTCCCAGACGTACACACGGTCATTATAGCTTGTTCAATTGGGAGGCGCAAAAGCAGGGGGCGTTCGATTTGAGTTGACCAGAACCCGCACCCCGCGTAGCGTCGTGGCTCCTGTCACGGCGGAGAATTCGCTGCCACTCCTGTGGCAACGCTACTTCTTGTTCGCAGCTTCGTTTTATGTTACACTCCACGAGGATATACGGGAGGTACGGATTGAAAAAGGGCCGCGTCTTTTCCGGTGCCCGGCCGACTGGCAAGCAGCACATCGGCAACTATCTGGGGGCAATCCAGAATTATGTCAAGCTTCAGGAGGACTACGACTGTGTCTACTGCATCGTGGATATCCACGCCCTGACGACCCTCGAAGACACCCATCTACTCAAAGAGAACACCCGCGAGATGGTGCTCGACTGGCTGGCAGCGGGGCTCGATCCCGAGAAGAGCATCCTTTTCGTCCAGTCGCACGTCCCCGAGGTGACGGAGCTCCATACCCTGCTGAGCATGGTGACTCCCCTCGGCTGGCTGCTTCGCGTCGCCACCTTCAAGGAGAAGGTCAAGTCGCAGCCTCACAACGTCAACTACGGGCTGGTGGGCTATCCGGTGCTAATGACCGCCGACATCGTGCTCTACAAGGCCGACACCATACCCGTGGGCGAAGATCAGTTGCCGCATCTGGAGCTGGCGCGGGAGATCGTGCGCCGCTTTCACTACCTGTTTGGCGAGGTCTTCCCCGAACCCAAGGCCAAACTGACCACCTTCCCCCTGGTGATCGGTCTCGATGGCGAAAGGAAGATGAGCAAGAGCTACGACAACGATATCGTGCTCGCTGCGTCGCCGGAGGAAACCACGCAAAGGATAAGGACCGCATTCACCGATCCCGCCCGCCAGTATCGCAGCGACCCCGGACACCCTGAGGTCTGTAATGTCTACAGCCTGCACAACTTTTTCACTCCTGCCCGTCTGGAGGAGATCGCCACGCAGTGCCGGGGAGCGGAAATCGGCTGCGTTGACTGCAAGAATCTGCTTGCCGAGGGGGTAAACAGAGACCTCGCTCCTTTCCGCGAAAGGCGAGCCGAGATTGCCCAAAGGGCGGGATATGTGAATGAGTCCCTCGCCAATGGAGCTCGGCGCGCTCATGCT
>QIGA01000262.1 GCA_003229915.1 Chloroflexota bacterium | reverse complement strand
CTAAAGTTTTACCACCTTGACAGTGTAAACGTCGGGGATAGCCAAGAGTTGCTGGCGCACGTCCTTGTTTACTTCCTTGTCGACAGAAAGCACCATCAACGCCCGCCCCCGGGGCTCAAGCCGTCCCACCTGCATTGAGCTTATATTGATATCGGACCTACCTGCTACCATCCCCACCTCCCCGATAAGGCCGGGCCGGTCGAGGTGGTCACTGAACAGCCAATAGCCACCGGTGGGGACGATATCGATCCAGTAGCTATCGACACGTACGATATGCGGTTCACCTCTCATCAGCGTACCAGCTACCGTGGTCGTCCCGACGTCAGTGGTAACCTCGACAGAGATGAGGTTGGCGTAGTTCTCGCATTTCACAGTCTTTTGCTCGACAACCTTCAGCCCCCGGTTCTGGGCAATAACGCTGGCGTTGACCAGAGTAACGCGCTCTTCAGTAACCGACTCCAAGAGTCCACCCAGCACCGCCGCCTTCAGAGGGGCAGTGTCGTGCTCAGCGATCTCACCCTCGTATTTGATCACGATGGTATTTGTGTGTCCGTCAGCAAGCTGGGCGCACAAATGCCCCACATTGGAGGCCCCAGACAGGAAAGGGGTCAACACCTTGGCGGTCTCGGGAGCCATCAGGGGAACATTCACAGCGTAGCGGGCAGGACGCCCTCCTAGCACTGCCAGAACCTGCTCCGCCACATCCACCGCCACCGTTGTCTGCGCCTCTTCGGTCGATGCCCCCAGATGAGGAGTAACAATAACCCTGTCGCTCTTGAGCAAGATATTGTCAGTGGCCGGTTCCTTGGAGAAAACATCTAGGGCGGCACCGGCAACCCTGCCCTCTTCAATAGCCTCGTAGAGCGCCTCTTCATCGATTATCCCGCCCCGAGCGGTGTTGATGAACCTCACCGTGGGCTTGACCTGCCCCAGTTCCTTTCTCCCGATGATACCCTTCGTGGATGAGGTCATCGGGACATGGATTGTGATGAAATCGGACCGCTTGAGCAGTTCCTCCAGGGTGACAAGCTCCACCCCCAGCAGATCACCTCGTTCCTCGGAGACGAAGGGATCATACGCGATGAGCCTCATCTCCAGTCCCTTGACCATTCTTGCGACCTGCTCTCCTACACGACCCAGCCCGACAAGACCCAGCGTCTTGTTGCGCAGCTCTGTGCCCGTGAACGCCTTGCGATTCCACTCGCCCGACTTCAGCTTGGAGCAGGCCTGGGGCACGTGACGGGCCAGCGCTAGTAATAGCGCCAGAGTGTGCTCAGCGGCGGAGCTAACATTTCCCGCCGGCGCATTGACCACTACGACCCCCCTCCGGGGCGCCGCCTTGAGGTCGATGCTATCCACTCCAATCCCGGCACGACCGATGACCTGAAGCCTCTGCCCCGCCTCGATAATCTCGGCGGTAGCTTTGGTTTCACTGCGAACTACGAGGGCGTCGTAATCGCCGATGACGCTTGCCAACTCCTCAGGTTTCAGCCCCAACTTAACGTCCACCGTCGCCTCAGCCCTCAGGGCCTCTACCCCCTCATCGGCAATGGGATCTGCAACGAGAATTCTCCAGCTCATAGCTCAAAGCCTCAAGAACTACCCAACAGGCACCTTGTAACCCACTTTAGGCAAAGCCAGGCGCAACTGCGCGATGACATCATCGATATCAGCATCATTCACAAAGCCCAGGTGGCCTATGCGGAATATCTTCCCCGCCAAGCTCCCTTGTCCCCCGGCGAGGACTATGCCATGCTCTTCCCTCACAGTCTGCACGAGCTTCTTGGAATCGACGCCATCAGGCGACAGAATTGCTGTAATCGTATTGGAGGCGCAGCTTTCGTTCGCGAAAAGGGATAACCCCAGCGATTTCACGCCCTCCCTGGCCTTCTGCCCTAAGCGGGCATGCCTGGCGAAGATATTCGACAGCCCTTCGTCAGCCAGCATCTTCAGAGCGGCGTCAAGCGCATAGAACAGCGAAACCGCCGGAGTAAAGGGGGTCTGATCTTTCTCCAAGAAATCCTTCGCCTTTGTGAAATCCCAATAAAAGCGCGGCATCTTGGCTTCGGCATGCGCCTTCCAGGCGCGCTCGCTAACGCTGACGAATGCCAGACCAGGTGGGACCATCCACCCTTTTTGCGAGCCAGTGACCACGACGTCACAGCCCCAGGCGTCCGTCTGCAGATCGATGCAGCCCAGGCTGCTGATAGCGTCTACCAGCAGCAGCTTGTCATACTCTCTGACCACACTTCCAATAGCCGCCAGATCGTTGGTTGCCCCCGTGGAGGTCTCGTTGTGTGTGACCAGCACTGCCTTGATCCGGGGATCAGCTTCCAGGGCTCGCTTTGCGGCATCGGGATCAACTGCCTGTCCCCACTCAAAGCTCAGCCGGGTCACATCAGCCCCAAACTGCTCGGCGATAGTCGCGAACCTATCCCCAAAAACACCAATAGACAGCGAGAGCACCTTATCCCCAGGGGACAAGGAATTAACAATAGCAGCCTCCATGGCCCCCGTGCCCGAGCAGGTAAGTATGAATACGTCTTCCTTGGTCTGAAAGAACTCCTTAAGCTTTGAAGTAGCCTCACTGAGAAGTTCTGCGAATTCCTTCCCACGATGATTGATCATCTGTTTGCGCATCGCCTGAAGGACATTCTCTGGGCATGGTGTCGGGCCTGGGATACGCAGACTCACGAATCTCCTCCTGTCAAAACTAACGTGATCTAAATATACCCGAAGTAAGGAAAGGGGTCAAGCAAACGGCGTTGCATCGAGTCTGACCTTCTGCTAGAATCTACACTGCGTGGAGGTCATGGTGATCAACTCCTCGGTCCTTGTTCTGAACCAGAACTACGAGCCGCTCAATGTCTGCCGGGCACGGCGGGCAGTTGTGATGCTCTGGGGAGGCAAGGCCGAGGTCTTGGAGAATAACTCGGATGTTATGCACAGCCCTTCCATCTCAGTACGTGTACCCTCGGTAATCCGATTGGTTTACATGATCAAACGCCCACGCATACAACGGCGGTTGAGCCGACGCGAGGTTTTCGTTCGAGACAGTTACACATGTCAGTACTGTGGCCAGGAGACAAGGGATCTCACTATAGACCATGTTATGCCACGCTTTCTCGGGGGTGAACATACCTGGGAGAACCTGGTGAGCGCGTGCAAGACCTGCAACCAGCGCAAGGCCGGTCGTCCCCCCGAGATAGCTGGGATGAAACTCCGACTCAAGCCTTTTGTGCCACCTCCTGGACCACACTACCTCATGTGCCAACTCCCCAAAGACCATCCCGAATGGCAGAAATACGTCGGAAACTGGTAACTATAGTTAACTTTCCGAAGCCCATAAACCGCGTCAACTCACATAAGAATGTTACTGGAGGGTGGTTGC
>QIGA01000153.1 GCA_003229915.1 Chloroflexota bacterium | reverse complement strand
GGTGAAGGGGATGAACTCCCTCCTGTGACGCGTGAAATCACACGCACCACTATCATCGCAACCGCTATCGCCACCAGGGACTTCACTCCCGTGCATCACGATCACGAAGCCGCCCAAAGAGAGGGAGCCCAGGATATATTCTTGAACATACTGAGCACAGGCGGATTTGTGGGCAAATATCTGACCGACTGGAGCGGCCCAGAAGGCGAATTGAAAAGGATGACAATCAGACTGGGGGCTACGGTCTTTCCCGGTGATACCCTCACGAGCAGTGGCAAGATCACCAGGAAATACACCGAGGGAGACGACCATCTGGTGGACGTGGATTTCAATCTTTCAGTGGCGATGGGCCCGCACGCGTGGGGAACCGCTACTATGGTCCTACCCACCAAGAGCTAAGGGGGCACATTTATGTTCGACCAGTATCTCGCCAGAAGATACCGGACAACCGTAAGACCAAGCAAAGAGGATTATCTTATCAAAGACAATGTCGCCATCGTGGGCATAGGAGCAACAGAGTTCTCCAAGAACTCTGGCCGAAGCGAGATTCAGATGGTGTGTGAAGCCATAAAGGATGCGGTTGATGATGCTGGGCTGAATATGGAAGACATCGATGGCATGGTCAGATTCACCATGGACTACACAGATGAGATGCACATCGCCAGCTCTCTGGGCATTCCCAACTTGACCTACTTCGGTGAGTGTGGGTGGGGAGGTGGCGCTAGCTGTGCCACCGTTATGCATGCGGCAGCAGCGGTGGCCGCAGGTGTGGCCAACTGCGTCGTCTGCTACAGGGGTATGAATGAGCGCTCTGGTCAGCGCTATGGTCGCGCACCCGGCGCTGAGCAGGTGCTTACAGCGCCCAACGACCACTTTGGATCGATAATGCCCTACGGTTTCGCCACACCACCGTCATGGGTAGCGATGTTCGCCCGCAGGTACATCCACGAGTTCGGAGCTACCCCCGAACAACTGGGGTGGGTTTCGGTCGTCTGCAGAGAATACGCGTGCATGAACCCGAAGGCAATGTTCTACGGCAGACCGATAACGCTTCAGGACTACATGGAAGCCAGAATGATCGTTGAGCCGCTTCGCCTCTATGATTGCTGTGTGGATACTGACGGGGCAGTCGCGATGATCCTGACCACAGCCGAGAGGGCTAAGGACCTCAAGCAACGTCCAGCCTATATCATGGGTGCGACTCAAGGCATCGCCACCCAAGGTGAGATGATGACTAGCTACTATCGGCCCAGGATCTCCGGGCTGCCCGAGGCATGGTACGCGGGGCAAGAGCTGTGGAGGGTGACAGGCGTAACCCCCAAGGATGTTGATGTGGCACAGTTTTACGATGCCTTCACCCCCCTGATTCCCATGCAGTTGGAGGAGTACGGCTTCTGTGATGTCGGCGAAGGGGTAGCTTTCTGCGAAGGGGGCGATCGCATCAGGTTGGGTGGTGAGATCCCCTGCAATACCTCAGGTGGCCACCTGTCAGAAGCATATATACACGGGATGAACCTAATTGCGGAGGCAGTACGTCAGATAAGGGGCACTTCCACCGCCCAGGTGAAGGATGTCGAACTGAGTCTTGTCACCGGCGGGCTGGGAGTTCCCACCAGCGCTGTCCTTTTGAGGAGGTAACAGATAGTGATGGAATACGTTCCGGGAATCCCGCTCCTGCGTCCCTATATCGATTTGGATAACCAGGGATTCTGGGAAGGGGTCAAACAGCACAAGCTTGTTTTCCAGAAGTGCCAGGACTGCGGTTTATTTGTGCACCGGCCACGCCCGATGTGCCCCAGGTGCCTCTCCACAGAGAAAGAGTGGGTGTCTTCGGAAGGTAGAGGGAAGGTATATAGCTGGGTCAATTTCGTGTACGCCAATGCGGCGTATCCAGGGATAAAAGTGCCCTACCCAGTGGTTGTCGTGGAAATGGTGGAGGGAGTACGAATGATCAGCAATTTGTATGATGTGAATCCAGAGGATGTATACATCGGGATGCCAGTTGAGGTCGTGTTCGATGACATAGCTGACGACCTGACCCTTCCCAAATTCAAGAGAAGCGAAGCCTAACTACCGTGAGGATACAGCAATGAGCAGCATTAGCAACAAGGCAGCCATCGTTGGTATAGGCGTCAGTCGTTTCTCAAAGGACTCTGGCAAAACAGAGCTTCGTATGACATGCGAGTGTATAAAAGCAGCCCTGGATGACGCCGGGTTAGTACCACCCGATATCGATGGAATTGTGAAGCATGCAGATGACGCTACCGATGAGCACAGCGTTACCAGCTCTATGGGTATGGGGAACCTGACCTACTTCGGTGAAAGCCGATGGAATGGAGCCCCCTGCGCGATGGTATTGCGTGCGGCAATAGGCGTGACCACCGCCGCAGCCAACTATGTGGTTGTCTACAGAGCCGCGAACGGCTCGTCCAAGAAGGGTATGGGAACCAATTTGCGAAACATGGCCCAGTTGGACACCGGTTCCCTGCTTCAATGGACATACCATGCGCCGTTCGGTCTAATGTCCGAGGCAGGACGGGTTGCCATGATCATCCGCAGATACCTGCACGAATACGGCATCGACAACGACAAGTTCGGCTGGATTACTACAGTCTGCAGGGAACACGGCGCGAAAAACCCCAACGGTATATTCTACGAGAAGCCGACCACCATGACAGATTACCTTGAATCAAAGATGATAGCTGACCCACTGCGTCTCATGGACTGCTATGTGGAAGCTGACAGCGCCATTGCCTTGATTGTTACCACCGCGGAAAAGGCAGTGAACCTAAAGCAGAAGCCTGCGTATATACTCGGTGCGACCCAAAGCATGGTGGCCGATACCGAGGAAAGACAAAGCTTTTACCGGCCGGGGATCTCCGGACTCCCTGAAATGGGCCACATGGCGGGGCGTCTTTTCGCAATGGCAATGATCGGCCCTAAGGACATAAAAGTGGCTCAGCTTGACGATAGCTACGCCCCGCTGGTCCCCATGCAGTTGGAGGAACTGGGCTTCTGCGGTCGAGGTGAAGGCGCAGCATTCTGTGATAATGGCAATCGTATCAGGATAGGAGGCGAGTTACCTCTCAACACGTCAGGAGGTTCCCTCGGTGAAGGGTACATATTCGGAATGAACCACGTTGTTGAGGCAGTGCGCCAGATAAGAGGCACCTCAACAGCCCAGGTGAGTGATGCCGAGCTGGTACTGGTTGCCTCGGGAGCAGGTGGGCCGGCAAGCGGACTCATCCTAGGAGGCAGCAGATGAGCATGCGGTATGACACCGAACATTCGATACCAACGCCTCCCATGGTTTGGGAGAATGTCGGTTTTTGGGAAGGCGTCAAGGGACACCAACTGATCTTTCAGCGATGCAAGGAGTGCGCCACCTGGGTTCATCCTCCAAGACCAGCGTGCCCAAAGTGCCGTTCTTTCGAAAAAGAATGGGTACCCTCAAAAGG
>QIGA01000197.1 GCA_003229915.1 Chloroflexota bacterium | reverse complement strand
TCTTTCTCAAGTTCTATCAGGCAGGCCTCGCTTACCGGGGCAAGGCTCCGGCCAATTGGTGTCCACGGTGCCAAACTGTGCTGGCCAATGAGCAGGTTGTAGGCGAGGGCCTATGCGAGCGTTGTCATACCCCTGTTGTCAAACGAGATTTGGAGCAGTGGTTCTTCAGAATTACTAAGTATGCTGATGAGCTTCTTGAGTACCCGCAGGTGGAGTGGCCGGAGCGGGTTAAGCTGATGCAGCGCAACTGGATTGGTAAGAGCGTTGGCGTCGAGGTCTCCTTCGGAATCGACATCGAGGGAGTCGAGGAGAAGGAGATCCGGGTGTTCACTACTCGGCCCGACACTGCCTTTGGCGTTACATTCCTTGTTCTTGCGCCTGAGCATCCTTTGGTAGCTAAGCTGACCGCTTCTGAGTGCGAAGAGAAAGTCCAAGCTTATGTTGAGCTGGCTCGTAGTCAGACAGAGATCGAAAGGCTATCTGCCGAAAGGGAGAAAACGGGCGTTTTCCTCGGTGTCTACGCTGTCAATAAGCTGAATGGCGAGAAGGTACCGATATGGGTTGCCGACTATGTCCTGCTTAGCTACGGTACTGGGGCGGTGATGGGAGTCCCTGCCCATGACCAGCGTGACTTTGAATTCGCCCAGGATTTCGGTTTGCCAATAAGGGTCGTTATCGCCCCTGAAGGATGGTCGGAGGGGGACTTTAAAGAGGCTTACGTTGAACCAGGGATCATGGTCAACTCCGGGCAGTGCGATGGCATGCCCAGTGAGCGGGGAAAAGAAGCCATCTCTGATTTTATGGAAGCCCAGGGCTACGGCAGGCGGACTATAGGCTATAGAATTCGCGACTGGCTGATATCGCGCCAGAGGTATTGGGGAGTACCGATTCCCATAATCTATTGTTCCAAATGTGGCGCTGTTCCTGTACCGGAGGGCGACTTGCCCGTGCTTCTTCCTGAGGATGCCGAGTTCAAGCCTACTGGCGAATCACCCCTCAAGTACTGCGAATCCTTTGTAAACACCACGTGCCCGCAATGTGGTGCCCCGGCCCAGCGTGAGACCGACACTATGGACACTTTCATATGCTCCAACTGGTATTTCTTGCGCTACACCAGCCCAGGGTGTGCCCATGGCCCCTTCGATCCAGAGAAGCTGGCTTACTGGATGCCCGTTGATCAGTATACGGGTGGGGTGGAGCATGCCACTATGCATCTGCTCTACTCTCGTTTCTTCAACAAGGCAATCCGGGATCTGGGACTGGTGAATTTCGATGAGCCTTTCACCCGCCTGTTCAATCAGGGTACTATTGTGATGGGGCACCACAAGATGAGCAAGTCACGGGGCAATGTTGTGACCCCCGATGAATATGTGGCGAAGCTAGGCGCAGATACTGTGCGTTGCTATCTCATGTTTGTCGGTCCCTGGGACCAGGGTGGTGGTTGGGATGATAGTGGCATCAGTGGAATATCACGCTGGCTCAACCGTGTCTGGAATCTAGTCCTGGAAGAGCAGGGTGGCGATGGTCTGCCCGGGATTGACCAGGCTGCGGAGAATGAACTGCGCCGTCAGACTCACAAAACGGTCAAAAGGGTTACCGAAGATATGGAGAAGTTCCACTTCAACACAATGCTTGCCGCTCTCATGGAGTTTACCAACTATCTCATCAAGGTGAAGGGTGAGCGTTTGATTGACGGCGAGGCTTGGCGAGAGGCGATCGATAGCTTGCTGCTTCTTCTTGCGCCTTCAGTTCCTCACCTGGCGGAGGAGCTATGGGAGCGGAACGGGCACGCATATAGTGTCCACAAGCAATCCTTCCCATCGTGGGAGGAGGATTTGGTTGTAGAGGAGCAGGCTACGCTGGTGATACAGGTCAATGGCAGGCTTCGCGATCGAGCCACGGCGCCGGTTTCCATCACTGAGTCTGAGGCTCGCGAGCTGGCGCTGGGAAGTAAGCGGGTGCAGGCACATATAAATGGCAAGGAGATCAAGAACATTGTATTTGTGCCCGGGCGTTTGGTGAACGTGGTGGTGAGTAAGTGAGGCTTTGTAGATGCTTCAGGAACCACAATTGACTTGGAGATGTGTCCTATGATGAAAGAGATTCGGGTTCACGCGCGAGCAGGACAGGGGGCAATCACAACTGCCACGATCTTGGCTAACGCTGCCTTTGAGGACGGTAAGTATGCTTTGACATTTCCTACGTTCGGGGCTGCACGCATAGGAGCCCCCATGAATGCGTTCGTTCGCATAAGCGACGCACCGATTCGGATACGCAGCCAGATCTACACGCCGGACTATGTACTTGTCCAGGACCCTACTCTGATGAGAGGGTACGATGTGGTCACCGGATTGAAACAGGATGGACTCGCTGTGATCAACAGCACTCGGAACCCTTCGGAACTTGGCCTCAAGACAGCGGCCAAGGTGTTGACAGTGTCCGCATCTCAAATCGCTCAGGAGTTCATGGGC
Source organism: Chloroflexota bacterium (assembly GCA_003229915.1). Classification (GTDB taxonomy): domain Bacteria; phylum Chloroflexota; class Dehalococcoidia; order SZUA-161; family SZUA-161; genus SZUA-161. Next base: position 1,019 of record QIGA01000197.1, on the reverse strand, counting down.
CGAGCCGACCGGGTCAACACTGCTGTGATCGGGGCGTTTGTCGCCGCCAGCGGAGAGCTAACCCTGAAAGCGCTCGAGAAAGCTATTAACACTCGGTTCTCAGGAAAGGCGGCGGAGAGCAACTGGAAGGCGCTTGTTCAGGCTTACAATGAGGTCAAGAACAGGGGGAATGGCTTATGAAGGTTACACTGGGGGCTGTGAGCAGGCCGGGCGAGAGCCTTGTCAACAAGACGGGAAGCTGGCGCACACTGAGTAAGCCGCGGTTCCTGCATCAGAACTGCACCGCCTGCGATATGTGCGCCTTGCACTGCCCTGAAGGCTGTATCTATGGTGAGGAAGAGAACACTTACCAGAACGACGAGGCATATTGCAAGGGATGTGGCATCTGTGCTCGTATCTGCCCTGTAAAGGACATCGAAATGATACCGGAGGTAGCGGAAGATGACTAGGCAAATGATACAAGGCTGTCGCGCAGTGGCTGAGATGGTAACTCTATGCCGTCCCCAGGTCGTCTCGGCCTACCCGATAACCCCACAGACCGTAATCGTTGAGGAGCTCGCCCAGATCGTAGCCGATGGAGTTCTTAAAGCGGAATTCATTAATGTGGAGGGCGAGCATTCAGCGGCATCGTTAGTTCTGGGCGCAAGTGCCACTGGTGTGCGGGTCTTTACCGCGACTTCGTCTCAGGGGCTTCTGCTCATGGGTGAGGTCGTTTTCAACATCGCAGGCATGCGACTCCCGGTGGTGATGGTAAACGCGAATCGCTCAGTATCAGCGCCACTCAACATTTGGAATGACCAGCAGGACTCCATGACTATGAGGGACAGCGGCTGGATTCAGCTATACGCTGAGAATAACCAGGAGTCTTGTGATCTGCTCCTTCAGGCCTATCGGATCGCCGAGGACCACCGAGTGATGCTGCCCGTTATGGTTTGCGTTGACGGATTTGTATTGCCCCATGCCTTTGAAGTCGTGGACCTTCCCAGCCATGAGGAGGTGGATGCTTTCTTGCCTCCCTT
>QIGA01000154.1 GCA_003229915.1 Chloroflexota bacterium | reverse complement strand
AGACAAAGTCTTTCACGTCCTCGCCGAGCCAGTGATATCTGCGGGCATAGCGGCTCTTTTCATTCATTCCCTGCTGGATCACAGCCCAGTCGCCCTTGGGGGTGAACAGGAAGGTATGGTGATAGAGCTGATACCCGTCCTGCACTGCACAGGAGTCCACCTTGGCTGACATCCTGCTGGCGTAGACCAGGGGCGTGGGGTCCCTGGAGATGGTATCAGAGTATTGCGTGATCTGCGCGGGGGTTTGCCTGGAGGTTTTCCCCTTGCCGCCGGCGACGTAGAAGCCGAGTTCAGCTTCCAGCCCCTTGGCACCTTCCTTCAGCGCGCCGCAAACCGTGGTGGTGACGCCGCTCGAATGCCAGTCGAAGCCGAGGACGCAGCCCAGGCCCTGGAACCAGTGGGGGTCTGAAAGCCTCCGCAGCATCTCCTCGGGGCCGAACTCGGATACGATGGCTATCGAGATCTCTCGCGACAGCTTTGCCATTCGGTCGAACAGCCAGCGGGGAGCCTTGCCACCGTGTAGGGGGAGGTTTGCTACGCCGGTTCTCGTCGCTTGCCGCATGAGCCAATTCTAAGTCAAAAGAGTGAAGAGGACAAGGAGGCAGCTCATTCCCAGTTTACCTATGACGACTGGCCTCTTTCCCAAGCACGTCTGGGGACGGTGGGTTCTGTTATCACTTCACTCACCCTACTTCTTGTGAGGGGCGGGTATTCACCCTCACCTAACCTCTCCCGTCAAGGGAGAGGAATTTGGGGGCGAGTCTTTGCGATACAGCACAATCCTCCCTCCCCAAGTGGGAGGGAGTTAGGGGGAGGGGGAGCCAGATTCACCATGGTCCTTCGTCATGTAGGGGCGTTCAATTGAACGCCCCTACAGTTGTTGTCCTTTATCGAGCCTGGCGTGCGGTACTCCCTGCGGTGATGGACATGGAGTAGTAGCGTGGGTGGAACGCAGCGAAACCCACCACAATCCCGGACCTTCTTTATTAAATGGCCTCTTTCTCCAGACCGCGTTCCTACGCTATTCTGGTTTCGGGCGAAATGGGTTAGAATTTCAGCATGGTAAATGCGCCCAACATGAACGTGTTGTATCGCGAAATCCAGCATTTCCGCCAGGCCTGGGTCTGGCTTCTGGTTCTCGGCGTAGCCGGTATCGCCATATATGCGGTGGTGCAGCAATTGATCCTGGGCAGTCCCTTTGGGAGCAATCCCGCGTCGGATACGGTTTTGATCATTATCGTGGTTATCTTCGGCTTCGGCTTCCCCATTTGCTTCTACTTGATGAACCTGACTACGGAGGTTCGCGGCGATGGTCTGTACTATCGCTTCTTCCCGTTTCATTGCTCTTTTCAGAAGATACCATTGGAAGATTTGAGAGACTATGAAGCGCGGACCTACAGCCCCCTCAAGGAGTACGGCGGCTGGGGTATCCGGTGGGGAGCGAGTGGCAAGGCCTACAATGTAGGAGGTAATCGCGGAGTGCGATTGGAGCTTTCAAATGGAGAGCGGATATTGATTGGCTCACGGAGACCTGAAGAGCTTGCCGAGGCGCTTGAAGTGGCTATCAAAGGGGAATTTTAGAGTGATTCCAGTATCAGCTACTTCGTGCGGGGTATCTGATGGCAACTTCTGGCTCAATCATATCCCCATATACACATCCTATGCTGGGAGACCGTCTGGGAATTATGGGTAGGTTCCAACCATGCCTAGAGCGGATGCTCTAGGCTGCCCCTGTTTCGCCAAGTTTTTAACGCTCTGTACCAGGGCGTTATCCCTCGCCCTTGTGGTTGATACTTAGTCCGTTCACTCGCGCCTTGGGCGTTCTCCATCTTCCGCTCCGGGGCTTCCTGCGGCAGTAGCGTACCTGAGTTCATGGCAATGGATTCGTTGGATTGCGCTCCTGGAGAATGTCATCCAGCCGCAATTGCACCATAAGTTTGACAAAGTCGGGGTCCGTGAGAATGTAGAACTTCTCTTCCCTGATAGCGTTGAGAACACAATCAGCTACCTGATGGCAAGGCATCCCTGTCTGCACCGCTGCGCGCACCGTTTCCTCGACCTCCTGATACTCAGGGCTCATCCTTATTCTCACCTCGTCGTCTGGGTCATGCTGTAGTTCGGCTGGTCGGTTTCGCTCCGCTTCCATAATCTGAGTGTTGACCCACCCAGGGCAGAGAACGGACACTTTGATCTTGGCACCCCTCTGCGCCAGTTCATGGTATAGTGTCTCGGAGAGGCTTACTACACCTTGCTTGGTTACCTTGTAGATCCCCAAATGCGGACTGGATATCAACCCCGACCCAGAGGCCGTGTTGACGATGTGACACTCGGTGTCTTGCTCAAGCATGATAGGGACAAAAACCCGAATGCCATGAATAACGCCCCACAGGTTTACGCCCATGACCCACTTCCAATCCTCTACCGTACATTCCCAGACGCAGCCACCCACACCGACACCCGCGTTGTTGCACAGCAGATGTACGGCCCCGAAGGCATTGAGTGTCTTATGCGCTAGCGCTTCGACATCGCTGGCCTTTGAAACATCGCTCGGTACAGCCAGCACTGAGGCTCCTGCCGCTTTCATCTCTTTCTCCGTTTGGTTTAGGGCTTTCTCCTCGATATCGGCTAAAACGATCCTCATGCCCTCTTGAGCACACCGTTCGGCGATGCCGCGTCCTATGCCACTGGCTGCTCCTGTGATGACTGCCACTTTGTTTTTGAATTCCCTCATAGTTCCTCCTCCCATCGATCCTATTGCGATTGTGCTGCGCTGCAAATGCCTTGAGGTAGTATACCTCTGACCCTCGGCTAGCGGTATGCCCACCTCTTTTTCAGTAGCCTGTCACGCCCTGCCTTCAACAATTATAGTTCTGGGGTATAACTGAGGCAAGCCGTTGCCCCTGTTCGAAGCGGGTGATATAATGCTAGGTATCCGCGAACGGTTCGCTCCTGAGGTGTCCCATTGAGGTTAAGTAGAGAAGAGGTACGGCACATCGCCCTCCTTGCCCGACTGGGTGTTGATGAGGATGATCTGGAGAGATTCAGCGTGCAGCTTTCCAACATACTGGAGAACTTTGAGATACTGCAGCAGGTTGATACCACAGATGTTCCTCCTACCTCTCATCCCGTTGCCTTGAGCAACGTGATGAGAGATGATGAAGTGGCGCCGTCTTTTGCTCCCGCTGAGATACTGGCCAACGCGCCTCAGGAAGAGGGCGGCTGTTTTCGGGTCAGGGCAGTTCTGGAATAATCACCCCGGTAGCCCGAGCGAAGTCATGAGTCTTAGGCAACAGCTAGATTACCTATTCAATCCGAAATCGGCGGCGGTGATCGGCGCTTCGAATAACCTGGGCAAGTGGGGCTATCATATTCTCAACCTCATGCTCGCCAAGGGAGGCAGAGATATCTACGCTGTGAATAAGAATGAGGCCGAAGTGCAGGGGGTGAGGGCTTATCCGAGTATAGTAGAAGTACCTGGAGCCGTAGATGTCGCTGTGATA
>QIGA01000260.1 GCA_003229915.1 Chloroflexota bacterium | reverse complement strand
CCAGAGTCTCTTCCTGCTTGGTTTCGGGGTTTCGGGTCGTGATTTTGCCTTTGTCTTTCGAGGATGGTAAGTAGCTGCATATGGCATCCATTAGCTCGGAAATGCCCTTACTCTGCAAAGCGGAGCCAACCATAACAGGCACCACCTTGCCCTCAATCGTTCCGGCCCGCAACCCGCGACGGAGTTCGTCTTCGGTCAGCTCCTCACCTTCAAGATACTTGGTGATGAGATCGTCGTCGACCTCCGCTGCCGCCTCAGCCAGCTTGTCACGAAATGTGGCCACGCTATCGCCCATATCAGACGGGGCATCCGAAGGCTGGGTTGTTATCAGATCAACCACACCTTCAAAGTTGCTCTCAGAGCCTATCGGAAGCTGTATAGGCACGCATTTCTTGCCGAGAATGGCCTCGACCTGCCCCATAGTCTTGAAAAAGTCGGCATTCTCACGATCGATCTTGTTAATGAAGAGTATGCGCGGAATATTCGCCTCCTCCGCGTATTTCCAGACGAGCTCTGTTCCTACCTCTACGCCGGAGGCGGCACAAACGACTACCACCGCTCCTTCGGCAACACGCATGGCTGCCTTGACCTCTCCCACGAAGTCCGAATAGCCCGGTGTATCCAAGATGTTCACTTTGGTCTCATTCCACTCGAAGGGGAGCAAGGAGGTATTGAGGCTGATTTTGCGTTTCACTTCTTCTGGATCATAGTCGGAGGTGGTACCTCCATCATCCACCTTGCCCAGCCGGGTGATTGCCTTTGCCTGAAATAGCATAGCTTCGCTGAGCGAGGTTTTGCCGGCACCGCTATGCGAGAGTAGAACGACGTTGCGCATTTGCCCGCTCTTATAGTTCTCCATTATCCCCTCCCCCAAGCGTAATGCGCACATTTTACTTCAAGTCACGAAGTGGCGCAACTGGACTCAGTACCTCAGAGATTCCATTGAGGGAGTGATAGCTCTGTGGTATGCTGGACAACAGACTCGTGGCGTAATGCTAGGTCTGGAGGCAACTCGCGGGATGTTGTGGAGGTTAGTTACAGGAGTTGCGCTTGTAGCCTTGATTATCCTGTCAGTGGTGATAGGCAGCAACGTGCTCACAGGGAGAAATGACTGGGACAGGGTCACCAGTGGCTACAATTTCAACCTCATCCAGTGGGAATTTGAGAATTTCTTCAACAAGTGGGCATACAGGGTCGAGCAAGCATTCCGCACGGAAGGGCTTTCACAAAGAGGTAGAATACAACTTGTTAAGAACTTCTTGTCTTTGGATCAGGAGATCAGCTTATTGAAAACAAAGCTCGACGCGGCAAAAGCCGAAGGGGCTCACTCAGTTGAGGACATTGCAATTTGGGAGGAGCAACTTGCCACTTTGGCAGTGCAGAGAAACGAGCTGGAGAACCAGGCAGAGGAGATTATAGAGAGTCAGATCAGCAAGCTTCTGTCCGATGAAGGGTTTTCAGTGACTCTAAAACTGGGTGGTGAGGCTGATCTTATCTTCCCCCCGCTGGATTTCAGGTTCGAAGAGAGACCTAATGTACTTATCATCTCTCCCAGAGACCACATAGAGATTATTGATACAGCTCTCTTGAGGCCAGATATGAAGATAGAGGAGAAAGTGGAAGTGGAGGATAGAGTGAAGGAGTTGGGTTTCTCAGCCTTGGTGGAACAAGTCGGCGCTGTTGCTACATATCCTAGTATGATCCCTTCGGGCCCTTCATTACGAAGTCTTCTATCCAGGGTGGCACATGAGTGGCTGCACCAATATCTTTTCTTTCGCCCTCTGGGACAGAGCTACTGGTCAAACTACGAGGTGACCATCATAAACGAGACCGTTGCGGACATAGCTGGCGATGAGATAGGCTCGCTGGTTTACCAGCGCTACTATTATCCAGGTGAGGAGGAGGAGGCAATCCCACCGGCTGAAGAGCCAGGAGAGTCAGCATTCGATTTCACCAAGGAGATGAGGGAGATCAGGATCACTGTAGATCAGTACTTGGCACAGGGAGAGGTTGAAACGGCGGAGAGCTATATGGAAGAGAGACGCCAATTTCTTGAGGACAACGGATACTATATAAGGAAATTGAATCAGGCATACTTTGCCTTTTATGGCACTTATGCCGATACCCCAACATCAGTGAGCCCGATCGGAGACCAGTTGCGGGAGTTGCGAGAGCGAAGCGCATCATTGGAGGATTTCATAAGGACGGTTTCCAGGATTTCAAGCTATGAGGAACTGCTGGAACTGGTAGGCGAGGAAATCACTAGCTGATACCGATGGAGGGCTTTCCTCTCCTGTCCAGAGCGTTTATAATCTAGGCATGGATACATCCAAGAGCATGACATGGCTAGTTCCTGAATGAACCCAACCTTCGCCTGTTGGACTATGGCCACTTCTCTCATCTGAGTTAACTTGCAAAGAGATATAGACATATGTGGAAATACTATGCGTTCAAGATTGTAGGCCCTCTCCTCTCCATCTTGCCGATGAAGGTCGGATATTTGATCGCCCACTTGGTCGCAGATACGGTCTACACGCTGTCGCCGGGATTGAGGGGCGCAATTGGGGATAACATGCGGCATGTTCTGGGATCGGAGGTGGATGATACCACACTGCAGTGGACTATCAGAGGTGTCTTAAGAAACGCAGCCAAGAATTACTTTGATCTCATCAAGATACCTCGCATGAAGCTCAGTCATATTGAAAGCCGCATAACAGTTCATGGCTGGCACAATTTCGAAGACGCCCTAAAGAGGGAACGAGGGGTTATCTTGGCTACCGCGCATCTCGGCAGCTTTGATATGACCGCGCAGATACTCGCCGCGCGCTCAGTCAAGACGACAGTTCTGGTGGAGCCTCAGGAGCCAGCGGCTTTGCTTGAGCATGTCACCGCTTTGAGAAAGAGCAAGGGGCTGACTTTTGTGCCAGTTCAGATGGGTGTACTGAGAGTTATCATACACTCCTTGCGTCGTGGCGAAACAGTGGGATTCGTCTGCGACCGTGATATCGGCAAAGACGGCTATAGATCGAGTTTCTTTGGCGAAGATACTACCCTGCCGGCGGGCGCTGTGCGAATTGCAATGCGAACAGGGGCTGCCATTGTCCCTGCCTTCAACCTGCGGCGAGAGGACAACCGCTATGATGTATACTTCGAGCCTGCTCTCGATATTGCCACCACCGGAAATGATGCCCTGGAGAGAAACATGGAGCAAATCATTGGTGTGATGGAGAAGTTCATCAAGACCTGTCCTGAGCAATGGGTGGTTCTCAGCCCCATCTGGGAGAGCGGCTACAGCGAGCGCCCCACTGCCAAGTCTCAATGCCTGGCGCCTTCTTGACCGTTGGCCGATAGCGTCTCTCGCCACATACCGCCGTGCTGTTGCCCGTAACAGCGCAGGGCTGCTTCCTCAAGCGAGGCCTCGTGTGTTGATTGAGTCTGGTTTTTATAGTAACATGTAGAAGCAAAGAATGGGGCTGTAGCTCAGTTGGGATAGCGCTTGAATGGCATTC
>QIGA01000117.1 GCA_003229915.1 Chloroflexota bacterium | reverse complement strand
CGGGGTTACTTGGTGAAGAAACAGCTCAGTGTCGGGGAGGCAGTTTCTTAGGAGCGCAGCGAAGCAATCTCACGGGCGTTAGGGCGTTCCATGGAACGCCCCTACACCCCGCACTCCCACCACCCTTAGACTGAGATGTAGCAACTGACTGATGTTCTGATCGCTATTTTTGGGTCTCAGCTAGATCGTTGCGTTGACCCAACGTTTTTGATATGATTTGCGCTACCTGGAGCTTCGGATTGTGGAGTCGTCCCTTTCCAAGCAGCTCCCGCCAAGAAGTTGAGCGATACAATGACCACGGAATCAGGAAAGAGATACGCGGAGAAGACCAAAAAACAGCTCATAGGCGAGCTGGAAGCCCTACATAAGCGCGTCTCGGAGCTTGAGAGGTCAGCAGCCAGCAACGGATGGACAGAGGAGGCGTTGTTGAAGCGTGAACTTGTAACCTCTGCGGCCATCGAAGAAATGCCCGATGGCGTCATGCTAGTGGACATGGCCGGCAAGGTACTTTATGTCAATAAAGCCTTCGAAAAGCTGCTGGGATATGGGGCGGATGAACTGGTCGGGACATCCGCTCTTGAGTTGCCAACATATCGTGGATCAAGAGATAGGACCAGGGCCTTGGAAGCTTTGAAAGAAGTCATGGAAAAGGGCAGCGCAGAACACATTGACATCGGTGCCATCAGCAAAACTGGCGAGGAGATTGCCATCAGTTTCGCGTCTTCAGTGATAAGAGATGCTCAGGGCAATCCCAAAACCCTGGTTGCCGTGATGAGAGATATCACCGAGCGCAAGCGGGCCGAGGAAACGCTGAAGGAAAGGGAGGAGAACTTCCGGATGCTCATCGAGAACTCCCTGGATATCAGCGTGATAATGAATGCCGACCAGACTATTCGCTATGTAAGCCCCTCTGTGGAACGGACCCTCGGGTATAAGCCAGAAGAATTGATTGGCAAAAACGCGCTTGAGTTCCTATCCCCCAACGATGTGGAGAATATCACCCGCAACTACTATACTCTCGCCGCAAATCCCGGCCAATCTGTATCCATCGAAGTCCACTTCCGGCACAAAGATGGCTCGTGGCGAGTACTTGAGGGCATTGCAAACAATCTTGTCGATGATCCTACAGTATCGGGCATTGTAGTCAACGCCCGCGACATCAGCGAGCGCAAGCGGGCCGAGGAGGCACTGAGGCAAAGGGAAGAGCACTTTCGGGTGATGATCGAGAATTCTTTAGACGATGTCGCGATCCTGGATAGGGACGGGGCCATACTCTACCAGAGTCCGTCTATTGAACGTGTATTGGGATATGGACCAGAAGAACATATCGGGAGTAACTCGTTAGAGTTCGTCCACCCGGATGATTTGCCGTTTGTGGCTGCGGCCTTTGCCGAACTGATCCAGAACCCAGGATCCACCTTTCAGGGCGAGCTTCGCACCCGGCACAACGACGGCTCATGGCGTACGCTTGAGGTCATGATCAGAAACTTCCTCTATGACCCGGTTGTGGGAGGTATTCTTGCCAATTTCCGCGACATCACCGAGCGCAAGCTAGCGGAAGAGGAACGAGTCGAGCATGCGGCAGCTCTGGCGAGAGCGGAGGAATTGCAGTTCTCGCGGCAACGGATGGTAGCCGTGCAAGAATCCGTACGAAGAGAAATAGCACAGCAGATCCACGGTTCCGTGCAGAACAGGCTCATTGTTCTCCTGCACCGGTTGACGGAGCTGGAGCGCGCGGCCCCAACAGAGAAGCTAGCCGGGGAGCTAGGCGACTTGCGCCAAAAATTGGCAGAGTTGCTGGAGAGCGAGGTGCGCTCCATAAGCCACCGCCTCTACCCCTCTATCTTGCGTAGAGGTCTCGTCCCAGCGCTACAATCTCTGGGAGATCAGTTTGAAGCGGCCATGACAGTTGAGATGCAACTGGATGACGGCCTTACCAAGCGAGAGAGGGCCGATCCCAAGTTTATTCTCGAACAGGTAAGGCTGGCAGCTTATCGCATCGCTGAGGAGGCCTTGACTAATGCCGTCAAGCATGCGCAGGCCAGTTGGGTAACCATAAGGCTGGAGTTATCATCCGAAGGATGGCTCGATCTTACGGTGCGAAACAACGGCCAGGGATTCGATACAGGAAGCACGCCCAGTGGATTGGGGATACTGATGATGCAGGACTATGCTGAGGTAGTGGGGGGTAAGTGCAGAATCCGCAGCAGCCCAGACGAAGGTACAGAGGTTACCGCGAACCTTCCCCTTGCAGGGCCTGGCGCAGAGCATCCAGAGATATCCTCGTCTTCGGAATAAATGCCAGCGCCCCTTCCTCACTCGCCAGCTTCTCATAGACACGCTCTTGATGGGCACTGACAAGTATGGCCTTGGTGCCAGGGACGTTATGCTGAACGTATCGAGCCACCTCCAAACCATCCGGCTCGGGCATATACATATCTGCGATCACCAGGTCCGGCGCCAAGGCCGTGATGAGGCGAACAGCTTCCGTACCGGTGCTGGCCTCGCCTACCAGTTGGAAATCCTCGCTGTCCTCCAGCAATGATCGAATCCAGCTACGGAAATCGGGCTCATCGTCGGCCACAAAAACCCGGCACACCATGCTTCCATCCTTCACAGGCGTTTACACCCTCTCAACTATAACCAGAGTAACGCCTCTGAAGAGAGATAACATAGTGTTTGCTTGACAATTCTTCTGGCCTATCCCTGACGGCTCTTGGAGCTTTCCAGATAGATGAGGGTGGCTTTTACCCGGGCGTGAACGTCCGGCTCGTGGGAGAGATGTAGTTCCTGATAGATAGCATTGATGTAGGTCTCCACCGACTTTCGGGACAACCCGAGTTGCTGAGCTATAGCCGCGTTACTGTAGCCCTGGGCAAGGAACTCCAGTACTTCCTGGTGCCTGGGGTTCAGCCTTGCCACGGCCGAACCCTGCTTAGGTCGCAGTCCCGCTACCACTGCAGGATCCAGCACCACCATTCCCACCTTACTCCCCTGGATGGCACGCACGATCGTGGCTATATCCGGAACTGTCTGTTTGAGGAGATAAGCCCATCCCTTGATCTCGTCAAGGGGCAGGCTTGTCACATAGCGACGATCACTGTGCGCGGAGAGGATAACCACGCCAGTTTCTGGCCTTTCTCTCTTGATCTGCAGCGCCGCCTCGATCCCATCTAGCTCTCCCGGGAGCTCGATGTCCATGAGCACCACATCAGGGCTTTTCTCACTAGTCAGGCTGACTGCAGTCTCACCATTCTCCGCCACTCCCACTACCTCGATTCCCTTTTCCGCAGAAAGAGTATGAACCAGCATCTCCCTGAACAGGGCCTCATCGTCTACCACAACCACTCTCGTTGTCTCCACACGCGCCCTCCTCTCCCGGGTTACCTCGCCGGCTCCCGCCAGCCGTAAGGCGTCCACTACTACCCGTCCATATTATGTCAGGTGCTAGCACTGTTGTCTACACCATGCCATCACGACCTCATATGGTGCTGTCCCCTGAGAGCCATTGAGAAAG
>QIGA01000038.1 GCA_003229915.1 Chloroflexota bacterium | reverse complement strand
GCTAAGGTTATTTATTGATCTGGATTCTACTATTTTAGACTAGTCTGTTACCAGTTTTTTGTACCGTGGGGTTCCGTTTGACCGGTACCGAAGTGACACGTACCGGTACAGGATTTGTTCACACCATCCCAGGTTATGTTCACACTGCTTGTCATGTCGATAATTACGGTACCCTCCATGGCAGGCGTATTGAGTGAGTTGAAGTGGTTCTGGTCGCTGGAGACATCGTGGCACGTAGTGCATGTAAAACCTTCACGGTTCACATGCCTGTCATGCTCTCCGGAGTAGAAGCTGTTGTCCTCGGGACTGCCCTGATTGCCAGGCACAGACCCATCCTGGTGGCACTGGAGGCATCCGGCATCGGTATTCACATCAATGGAACCCGCCTGCCAGTCAGGCGTGGTTATCCCGCCGTGGCAGCTAACATTGTCGCAGGTTGTAGTGCCCAGGACCGCCGCTCCCGCGTTGGCGTCGTAGGTAGTGTCGCTTGCCGCCATGTCCACCGTATTGTTGTAGTAGTGAGGAAGACCAGACCCGGTGCCGCCGCCATCGTGACAAATATTACACCCGTCAGTTACGCCAACAAGAGCGTTATGTTCCGTGTGGGCGCCCTCAATATTGGGTGCCACTGCACCCACCGGAGCCAAGCTGTCCGGCGGTTTCGCGTGGCATGAGGCGCAGCTTGTAATGGCAAGGGGTGAGCCGCCCGTGTGGCATGTGGTACACGCGGGTGCCGTCGCATAGGGAGTCGGAGGATCTACGCTGTGGCAGGCGTTGCAGTAGGTATCGAACTGGGCAATTGCGTCTGCCGGATGCGAATCATACGGGTTCGTGGGATGGGGCACCCCTAAATCAGCGCTGTGGCAGAGAGTACTATTGAAGCACCCTGGTGTGGTGCCCGGTGCGGCCGGAGGCGATGGAGGCGCTATGGGTGAATTGGCGCCATCAGTGTGGCAGTCGGCACAGATGGAGGCGTTATCTGGACTGGTGTTGATATGAAAATAGGTATCGAACGTTCTCCACGATGTCGGATGGGGAGGTTGGTTGTTAGGATCTGCTGCCGTTCCATGGCAGGCGGACTGGAGGCACGAGGGGGGAGGGGTTGCGCCCACACTGCTGCCGGTAAAATCTTCACTGTGGCACAGCTGGCACGAGGTGAACCCGAAGCTTCCCGACCCTATATTCTTGGCTGAATCCCCATGGGTTATATCCGGAGTAGTGGCCCATGAAGAGATTGTATCGTGATGGCATTCTGATTCCAGGCAGGAGGTAGCCGAAATGCCTCCTCCAAGTGAATCTCCATGACAGTCAGTGCACAGGGACGCGGCAGGTAACGCATAGGTCGGATGACCGTCAGTCCAGCCCCCGGGGTGGTTGCCCTGATCATCCACCATGCTCAGAGATGAGAAACGGGATTCAGAGCACCCAAGGACAAGAAAGCCTGCAAATATCAATACGGCACCGAATAACAGCTGCCACTTCCGGGGATTTATCTTTTTTTCCGGTTTCATATTCTACTCCAAATCAGCAGCTTCAGCTATTTGTGACAGGCGCTGCACGTTTTGGTGTTCCTTCTTGCGTGGCACCTGGAACAGCTGGCCGGATTCACCCGTCCTTCGAGCCGATGCTGAATTATGTAGTCTCCGCGGTGATAAAGGGCCCTGTCGGGCCTGTCTCCAAGTTTTAAGCTGGGCTTGAGCTCCTCCTTGCTGGCGTGACACGCCTGGCAGAAAGACGGTGCATGGCATGCAGCGCACAGGTTCTGCTTCTGCGGAGCATATTGGGCGTGCTGCCTTACGAACACGATCGAATGCCTGAAGGTCTCGTACGGCTTCAGAGCGCCCGTGGAGACATCCTCGTGGCACTCAAGACAGTCAGCGCGCACCTGCTCCTCCAGCTCCTCCGGATGCTGCGCTGGTATCGACTCTCTCGTTGATGTCATTTTACTACAACCGGCCAGCACGATCATCATACCGGCGGCAGCAATCAATAAGATCGAGTACCGCTTCATCATTTCGCTCCAGTGACGTTATCAAGATCCACCGTTGCCCTGAGCAGAACGGCGTAATCTTTCTTGAAGGTCGGACTCTTCGTATACCTGAGATCCCCCGAAACCCTGAAGTTCGGCTTGACCTGTAGCCCCGCCGACCCCACAACCTGATGAGCGCTCTTTTCTCCGGATATCGCCTGGGTGTACCTCTGCGTAAGGGCATCTAAAGAAAAGTCCCATTTTCCGTTCTTGCGTTTTCCGAAGGCGCGGTACTCGGTGTATTCGTTCTCCGCCAGATCGGCCGATTGACTGACAACTGAAGCACCCAGCATGTCGACGAAACCGTCCATCAGATACCTGATCCCCACCTCCGCCCTGTCGGCATCACCCGGGTCTGCGGCATCGTGATCAAAGGTCTGAAGGCCCGCTTCCACCGTAAGGCTGTCGGTGGCCTTCCAGTCAAGAAGAATGAAATTTGACTGGACTTCATCGGTAAAGTCCAGCGCAGTTGCGCCGAACGCCGGATTCAGGGCGCTCTGGAAATAGTCATCGTAACCATACTCTTCAGTTCCCACCGAGAGATCGATGGTCTCGTTGGGGATATACCGAACAACATATCTTCCCAGAGCTAACTCGGAGGTAGACAGATTATATATTGTTCGAGCGGTAAGCTCGAAGGGACCGCTGGGACGGAACCACAAGTCCCCACCGATCTCTTTACGATCATCGCCCCTGAAGTTGCCGTTTTCCAGGAGATAGGTAAGCCCGAACTCAAGGATTCCTTCCCTGGCGTAAAACACCCTGGTACCCAGGATGGAATTACCCTCGTCGGTGGCGGATGAGGATTGTTCAACGGGGACTCCCGCGAAGGCCGCCGCGCCGAAGCCTTTTTTGAACTGACTCTTCGCAAAAGCTCCGTCGATAATCTCCACGGCTGTGCCCTCGGCCATGAAGAACCGACCGAGGCGGAACTGGGTATTGGCCTCCGGCGCCAGATACTGGAGATATAGGCTGGAAATGTCGCCTCCGGTACCGCTGCTCCCGGTATCATCCCCAAAGTCCAGCCTGCCCCAGCCGTAGAAATGAAGGGAGTATGGCTCACCCCAGAAATCGTAGGCGTCCGCGGAGACATATTCATACAGCGGAGCGAACTTCTTGTCGCTTCCCAGGAAAATATCCCGCTCATATATGTGCAGGTAGGTCTCAGAGGTGATATCCACTCTTGCCTTGCTCAGGAAACTTTCTTTTTTCCCCTGGTGTTCCTCGGCAAAAGCAGTACCAGAAAGGACAAATGACGCTCCCAATATCAACAGGGCGATAGTGTATCTCAGCAGAACAGGCTTCTTTCTCATAATTCTCCGTTACCTGGTATTGCCGAAGGCTCTAAAATTGCTGAAGGCTCTCATATTTCTTTGGCAGAATGCGCTATCGAAACCGAACTTTGGCAGAACACACTATTGAAACCGACCTGAAAAAATGGCGCTAATAGCTCCTCTGTCAAATCCCGGCCTGTTTCACTCTGACAACGGGACGGGAAATGAA
>QIGA01000126.1 GCA_003229915.1 Chloroflexota bacterium | reverse complement strand
GGGCCTGTTAATCTATTCCAGGAGTGGCTGATGGCGACGGTTGCACGGCGGAAAGCGACGAAGCGGAGAGATCAAGCGGGGGAAGAAACCCAACGGGAAACCCAGCCAGGCGAACCTGGAGGAGCTATGACAGGGCTGGAACTTGTAGGGGAACCTGAGTCCCACAGCAAGCTCGAATGGGAAGAAGCAAAGGAGGCTGGGCCCGGGACCACTTGGATTTGGGATCGGAGTAAGCAAGCCTGGGTAGAGGCAGTCGGGAAGTCCACCGTGGAAGAACTCTCAGGAGCGAATGGTGGTGAGGGCAGGGAGCCTATAGAGCCGCAGCAACCAGTTGTCACTCCAGCCCCAGTTACTCGTAGGGGCGGATGGCGCATGCCAGCATGGAAGCGGCTGGCTACCAGAGCCTCTGGGGTGCGTGTGATTGATTCGCGGGCTCTGAAGAGCAAAGCCCCTGAGCCATCCAGGTACGACGCTGCCGTACGCGCGCTGACAGAGAAGGGAGCCACCGGGATTATCTCTGAAGTGAGGCAAGAAGCCGAGGGATTAACAGGAAGGATAATAGGAGCAGATGAGGAGCAAGCACGGAGCGCCCTAAGCAAAGCGAACGAAATTGAGGAGAAGGGGAAGGAAGAGGCGCTCATCGCCAAACAAGAAGCTGAAAGGGGGCCCCGGTACGGAACCGCGGGAGCGGAGGAGCTAGGTCGAGTTTTCCTCAAAGCAGCGGAGGGGAAGGCTGAGGCGGTAGCGCAGAATATCATTGCCAGGGCGGAGGAGAGGGCCAGGGCGCAAGCTGAGAGGATTGTCACTGAGGCGGAGGGGAAGGCTGAGGCTGTAACGCAGAATATCGTTGCCAAGGCGGAGGAGAGGGCCAGGGCGCGGGCTGAGAGGATTGTCGCAGAGGCGGAAGAGACCTGTCAACAAAGAGTGTCACAGGCAGAACAGCAGGCTCAGCTTATACTCAAGACAGCACAGGACAAAACGGAGGGAATCAGGACTGCGGCGGAGACAACAGCCAAAGCAGTGCCGGCGCAACTCTCGCCTCGCCGGGAGGAAGGCGATCAAGAGGAGATGCCTGTGCTTTACGAGGGCACGGCAGAGTTAGTGCTCCGACCTCCTGTGGATTTGCGCAGAATGCAGAAGGTGCTGAACCGACTAGCAAAGTCTCATCAGATCAAAGTTCTGGATCTGGGAGGCTCAGCGGGTAAAGGTATCGGTATCAAGCTCTTTTCGCGAAATCTTGCCCGATTGCCTAATATACTCGAAGCCCTACCCGAAATAGAGAAAGTCTCAGATCTGCCGAGGAAAGTCAGCAAGATATGCCATGGTCAGCAGATGTGCCCCGGTCTGTGGAAAGGTAGTGAACCGCCTGCCAGACGGCTGCTGGTAACGATGGAGAACGGGCCTGCCTATTTGGAGATCTGAGACTCCCAACGTGTGTGCCCAACGTAGCGTTGCCACTCCTATGGCAACGCTTTCTTTGTTGTGACATGACGATGTTACCTGCAGGCGTTCAGGCATCAGACCTCACGGATTAGGCAACTCCTACAAACCTTGACAGTCAGTACGCAAAGGCTCTAGTATAATCACTGATAGTCGCTGCTGGGGGACTCCGCCCCCTTCCGCCCGGAGTGAAATATGCGGACACTGCTGATAAATCCTCCATATGCCTTTTCGGAGGTCCCGATCATGCCGATGGGGATCTCCTACATCGCCGGGATATTGGAGCACAATGGAAAAGAAGTGCAGCTCCTGGATCTCCTGGTGTCCAAGTATTCGAAGGGAAAGATCAGCCGCAAGCTCGAAGAATATCAGCCAGATATCGTCGGCGTAACGTCGGTGACGATGAACTACCCCATTGCCTCAGACATTCTCAAGCATTGCAAGAGCGTGGATAAGGATATCATTACCGTCATCGGTGGCCCGCACGTTACCTTCTCCGCCGTAGAAACGCTCAGCGAGGCTCCCTGGATAGACATTGTGGTGAGAGGGGAGGGGGAGCGGACCATGCTGGACATCGTAAGCGGGAAGAAGCTAGAGGATATAGAGGGGATCGCCTTCAGGGCAGACGGCGTAAGAGTGACCGCCGAGCGCGCCTTAATTGAAAACCTGGACGGACTTCCCCTGCCAGCCAGGCACCTCTTTCCTCTGTCGCGATACCACGCACTCGACGTACACGCCAGCATTATTGCCGGCAGGGGCTGTCCCTTCAACTGTATCTTTTGCGTGGGCTCCAGGATGGGAGGCAGAAGGGCCCGGTACCGCAATCCGAAGCTCGTGGTCGATGAGATAGAGCAGGTTCTGGCTCACGGTTTCAAAGAAGTGAACTTCGAGGACGATCTGCTCACGCTCAACCATAGGCATGTCTACACCTTTTGCGATGAGATAATCGCCAGAGGCCTGGAATTCAACTGGAGCGTTTTCTCCAGGGTTGACACTGTGAATCTAGAGCTCTTGCACAAAATGCGAGAGGCGGGGTGCACCTGGATGCTTTATGGAGTGGAAAGCGGGAATCAGCAGATACTGGATACAGTGAAGAAGAAGATCACCCTGGAGAAGATCGGGGAAGGCGTTAGGCTGGGGAAAGAGGCCGGCATCAACATTATGGCCTCCTTCATTATCGGACTGCCCGGGGAGACAAGAGAGACACTGAAGGAAACCATCGAGTTCGCCCTGGGGCTTAATACTCCCTGGGGTTTCAACGTGCTGTCTCCCTTCCCTGGAACCGAGGTGCGCGAGAAAGCGGGTGAATACGGCATCGAAATACTGACAAGTGACTGGGCGAAGTATGATGCCGATACGGCGGTAACGCGGACGGAGGACGCTGGCCCGGAGGAGATAGCCGAGGCCCTCAGCCAATACCACGAAGGGCTCAATGCCTACCTCGCAGATATGGAGAAAGAAGGAAAGTCAGACCATATAGAAGCAGCGCAGTCGGGCATGCGCAGTCCGTTGGCATGGGCTCTCCTTCACGACGACGTGATTGAAAGCCTGGGGCTGATGGAGATGAATGGAGAGCCGGTGGAGAGCCTGGTGGGAAGGCTAGAGGAAGTTGTGGCCTATTCCCATGATCAAATCAGTGATAACGTCAGAAAGTGGGTCGACGAAGGGCTCTTGAAATATGACCTGATGGACGGGCACATGGTCTGGAGGTGGAGCTAGTGCCTAGCTGCAGAAATGAGCGTTACTTTATTTCGCAAGGAGAGACCCTTCACTCCGTTCAGGGTGACATAGAAAGTGACTTTCATTGTCACGAAAATAAATGTTGACGGTTTCTAGTGGGTAGGTTGGCCGACGTCGGCCAACCTATCACAATGAATTTCGATTGGCATGATGTCTGTAGCGCAGTGGAACCACAGCTTGTCTCAAGCATTCACGAACCTGCCTTTTTCATTCTCGGTGATGCCGATGGTAATCGGCATGAATGATTCTGAGTTATTACGCTGACTTTCATAACTAAGCATTAGTCTGGCTAGGAGGGTGTCCGAAAACTCGGTAGCGTTGCCACTCCTGTGGCAACGTATTCTCCGTCGTGAC
>QIGA01000246.1 GCA_003229915.1 Chloroflexota bacterium | reverse complement strand
ATGGCGACGGAATGATACAATACGAGAGCCCTGCCATAAAAAGCGTGCTCGGCCATGAACCGGAAGATACAATAGGCCAATATGGGATTGGCTTAGTTCACCCAGACGATATGGCAGATATTACCAGGGAGTTCACTTATGTGAGGCAGAACCCGGGAGCTACGATATCAACCGAGGTACGTGTTCGACATACGGACGGCTCATGGCTTACTCTTGAAGCAGTGGGCAAGAACCTCCTTCATGACCCAGCGGTGGCGGGCATCGTCGTCAATTTCCGAGATATCACCGACCGTAAGCTGGCGGAGGAGGTGCTACGGGATAGTGAGGAGCGTTTCAAGGCCATCGCCGAAGCGATTCCGATACCTGTAGTAATCAGCCATAGATCCGATGGCACAGTCCTGTACGCCAACGAACACGTCGCTGCGCTCCACGGTGTCCCGCCTAAAGAGATGATTGGCCGCAAAACATTGGATTTCTACAATGACCCAGATGATCGTCAGGTTGTGCTGGATACTCTGCGAAGAGAAGGTCTCCTGGGGCACTACGAGTTTCGCTTCAAAAAAATGGATGGCACGCCATTCTGGGCAATCGTTACAGTTCAACCAATAGTATTCGAAGGGAAGCAAGCCTTCCTGAGCGGGTTCTACGACATCACTGACCGCAAGCAGGCAGAGGAGGAGCTTCAAAAGCATTACGATCAGGAAAAAGACCTGCGACAGCAACTGGAAGCAGAGATGAAGAGAAGAGTGGAGTTCACCAGGGCATTGGCGCACGAGCTGAAGACGCCGCTCACGTCAGTGCTGGCTTCGAGCGACCTCTTGGTCTCTGAACTATCGGACGAACCAGTGCTGAGCCTGGCAAGGAACATTAGACAGGGCGCTTCCAATTTGAACAGCACGATCGATGAATTTCTCGATCTCGCAAGAGGCGAGATAGGCATGCTCCAGCTAAAGTACGAATCGGTTGACCTGGTGCAGCTACTTCGAGAGACAGTCGCCAGCATGGCTACACTCGCTTCAGAGCGCGGGCAATCGCTGGTCCACGCGCTGTCCCCTCACCTCCCCACTATTCAGGCTGATGGCGCTCGATTGCAACAGGTTGTGACCAATCTCCTGGGCAATGCGGTCAAATTCACGCCCAGGGGCGGAAAGATCACCCTCCGAGCCAAAGAAAGCAACGGCACTATCATGGTTGAGGTTCAGGATACGGGCCGAGGCATCCCCAAGGGGGGGCAGGAGCGGCTGTTCGAGCCCTATCAACGCTTGAGAATGGATGGGGAGAGCTTGAGCGGGCTGGGGCTGGGACTCTCCCTTTGCAAGACGCTAGTGGAGCTCCACGGTGGGCAGATCTGGGTGAAAAGCCGTGTGGGCCGAGGCTCAACCTTCGGCTTCTCACTGCCTCTGAGAGCTGCAAGTCAGCAGACAAAGGAGCCAGAAAAGGTGGGCAAGCTCTGGAAAGTGCTGATTATCGAGGACGACCGGGAGATCGTGGATTCCATTTCCCTGACTTTCCACTTGCGCTGGCCCGAGGCTGAACTGGTCTCAACCGGATTGGGCGAAGAGGGGATAGAGATGGTGGAAGACGAAGACCCCGATATCGTCATCCTCGATCTGGGCCTTCCTGACATAGGCGGCTTCGAGGCGCTGAGACAAATTCGCCTTTTCTCCTCCGTCCCCATCATCATCCTCAGCGTAAAGGAAGATGAAGCCGACATGGTCAAGGGGCTCGAATGGGGAGCAGACGATTACGTGGTGAAGCCCTTCAGACAGATAGAGCTGCTGGCACGTTTGAAGGCCCAGCTACGCAAGCAAACTCCTCCTGACGAAGAGGTGCCCATCATCTGTGGATCGTTGCGCCTTGAGCCCTCCACATTCCAACTCACGCACGGAGGAAAAGAGATAAGCCTCACCATCGTCGAGGGCCGCATCATTGAGTGTCTGATGAGGAATGCCGGGCATGTGGTAACTCACTCCCGACTTGCCGAGGCAGTATGGGGTGAGGATTACCCCGGGGCTATAGACAGCCTCAGGGTTTATATCCGTTACCTGAGACAAAAGCTTGAAGCAGACCCCAGCCATCCGAAGCTTATCCTCACTAAGGCCGGCATCGGATACTCACTGGTAAAACCGGTGTAGTCTAATGGGGCGCTCAGATCACTGCCCTCCCACCCATCTCAAGCTGTCCGGCCATGCCGCACTCTTATATCTTTTTAATCTCTTTCTCACACTTCTCTCATTTTCCCCAGGGATAATTATCGCTGTGGAGGATTGTAGCAGTAGACCAGAGATTGGTAACACACCGAATTCAGTAAAAGCGCCAGCAAAGAATACGGCCCGAAACGCCAGAGGATAGAGCATGAAGACAGACGGAAGAAAACAAGGAGCGGAGAGCAGTAGCGGGACAGCGCGCATGCTTACAGTAAGTGAGGCATGCCAGCTTCTTCATGTACACAGTAATACGCTGAGGCGGTGGAGCGGACTGGGGATAATAAAGGCATACCGCATTGGGGGTATTGGTTCCCACCGAAGGTACAGACAAGAGGACGTTGTTGCCTTGCTCGTCGAGTATACCAAACGTGGCCGGGCGAATGGACATGAATAGTAGAAATCTCCCATCCTTACTGGCTGCTCAATACCGCTGGCCCCCCCGCCACACGCCCTATCTATCGAGGTGCACCAAAATCAAGCCGAGAAAGTGAGAATCAAATGCGTAACATCGAACTCAAATTCAGGGTGACGCTGGAACTGGACGAAAAGTGGGCCAGAAACCACACCTCCGAAGAGCTGGTAGATTACATCAAGACCCGGTTGAATAGCAGTCTCGGGTTCAGAGGACAGATCAAGAAATTAAGCCTGGTCACCCGGTAACTGAGACAAAAAAGTAAGCATTGCATGGTCAGGTATATGAAGGGTCTATTTTCGCAACAATCAGCCCTGCCGATTGATATCAGCGCCACCGAGAATGAAAACGCCGCTGTGGGAACAACTGATGTAGAGGCGCGGTAACCGCGCCCCTACGGGTAGGTTGGCCACCCACGGCTGACCTATGCCGGAGAAGGTGGGTTTCATTGCACTCCAATCACCCTTTTGGTTGCCATACATAGATCACCACCTTAAACAACATACAAGGACGAACGGCTTAGAATTTATTTTCGTAGCAATAACTCCAACATAATGGATTATAATACGCTAATATGGATTATAATCCAGCTTTCCGGGGATGTCAATACCCATTCAGGAATTCGATGGGGATTGCCGCTTTGCCGCGCGGTCGAGAGGACATACATAAAATCAGCGCTGGTGGCTTTGCCCTTGCCTCTCGCGCCGATTCAGGTATCGCCAGGATGGCCGCAGTTAGTAGATGTTCCCGCCCACGTTAAGCCTTCCGTCCATCCAGAACCTCGTATTCTCTGCCTTTTTCCTCCAGCAGTCCCAGGAGAGCTGAAGTGTCATCATCCACGCAAACCACCGCTGGAGATATGCCGCTTCGCGCTGCCTCCACAACCGCCTCCCTCACCCCGTACAGACAGGTGGGCTCTACGCCCACCTTCCTCAGCGCAATC
>QIGA01000093.1 GCA_003229915.1 Chloroflexota bacterium | reverse complement strand
AGAAGAGCTCGCGAGCCCCGAGCATCACCTGGCGGTAGTCACCATCGATGTTATAGCGGTCTATGTCAATGTCGAAGAAGTCGTAATAGGGACGCAGCGCCTGCTTCTGGCGATAGGTATCCTTCAGAGGCCGGTTGTCCCATAACCTGATATTGTTTATCGTCGCCGGGTTGGCGTCGATGTCCGCCAGGGTGAGGTCCTCATCCACAGGGAACTTCTGTTCCTCGATCCTGTTGAGAGCAAAAGCCTCCCTGGTGAAGTCGATATTGTACTCGATGTACTCGGATTCCCTTGCCAGCTCACTGGGATTAACCTGGAACCTCTGTACTATCGCGGGATAGATGGCGCCGATTACGATCACCGCCACGATCCAAATCCCCACGGCATAGAGAGGTGCCCGAATGCCGTGGCGAAAGATATTGGCCAGTACCACAATCGCAGAGACGATGGCTATAGCCATAAGAAGTCTCAGGGCGATCAACTGAGCATTAACGTCGGTATAGCTCGCGCCGAACACCACTCCGCGCTCCGAATAGACCAGCTCATACATGTTCAGAAAGTAGCGCCAGGCGTAGACTCCCAGTATTCCCGCAACCAGCACAGAAAGGTGTGCCTTGCCTCCACGGCTGAAAGCAATGTCGAGCCGGCGCACGCTGTAGTTGATCGCATAGAAAGCAAGAGTCGCCAGAAGGGTAACGATCAGGGCGCTCAGGACCCATCCTTGAACGAATCTCTGGAACGGCAGCGTGAACATGTAAAAGCCTACATCTTTATTGAAGATGGGGTCGGTGATGCCAAATAGCTGTCCATCCTGAAACTTCAGCACCGTTTCCCAATTCGCCTGGGCAACTGAGCCCAATATGATGCTCAGCAGGATCGCCCCGAGGACTATGGCCAGTATCGATACCCTCCGCAGATTCTTGAGCGACTCCGCGGGGAGGAAAGGAATCCCAGCGCTGGGGCCCAGCCGCCTCGCCAGAAGGATGTTCCCTGCGAGCAATATGAAGAAAATAATCGCGGCCACAAAGAAGGCGGCGACCTTGGTGACCAGGACAGTGCTGTACACGCTGCTAAGCTCCAGGCTGGAGAACCAGAGCCACTCCGTCCAGACGCCCTTCAGCACATTGAGGATGATGATAAGCACTATCAGGACAAAGGGGATCACCAGCCACTTAGCTAATCTGGCCAACCCCGGGGGAATACGCACCTGCATCTGTGACAGGTCAGGCCACTTGGGTTGCCCATCGCCGTTCCCGCTGCCTCGATTATCCGGCCTGTTCCAGTTCATAGACCCCTCCTACTCAATAATAGTGCCGTTGCCATTGCCCTCCACAGCGGCGAGCAAGGCTCCCTCAGAGCGTCCATCGATGATCTGGATTGACGAGACGCTGGAAAGGGCACGAAGACATCCCTCCACCTTGGGGATCATACCGCCGGTGATAACCCCCGAATCTATCAAGTCTCTGGCCTCAGCGGGAGATAACCTTCGCAGCACCTTGCCCTCACTATCCTGCACCCCCGGGACATCGGTGAGGAAGATAAGATTTTCCGCCTTCAGCGCCACAGCGATCTCGCTGGCGCTGACATCGCCATTGATGTTGAGCAGCATGACCGGGTCTTTGTCCTCACCGGGCGGCTTGAATCCTCCGGGAGCGATCACAGGGATATATCCAGCGCTGAGTATGGCAATGATAGGCTCAGGATTGATCTTCACCACCTCGCCCACATAGCCTATTCCAGGTCGTTCAATCTTGGCCTGAATAAGCTGGCCATCGATCCCGCTCATGCCAATAGCCTTGCCATGCAAGGCGTTGACAGCAGCCACAAGCTCCTTATTGACCAGGCCAGCCAGCACGGCGATGACTACCCGAAGCGTCTCCTCATCGGTTACTCGCAGGCCACGAACAAAGCTGGTGGCAATCCCCATCTTCTCAAGCCACTCGGTCACCCTGCCGCCGCCGCCGTGAATCACCACCGGCAGAAGTCCCCTTCTCTGAAGGGTCACCACATCCCGAAGCGTGGTATCGTGGTTGCCCAAAGTCGAGCCCCCGATCTTGATCACCACAGGTTTCGTCTCTCTCTCAAAGAACTGCTGCCACAACTCCTGGAACTCCTGTTTCAGACTCGGGTCAACCCAGTTCTCGAACTCACTGGAGGCCTGTCTATCGTGTTCAATCTGCTCCTGTTGCTTCCCCAGATAGCTATATATGATCGCAATTTTCTCATGAAATACCAGGTTTGCCATGGCTCGTATTTGCCGCTGTGAATTCCCGACGGATGCCACGGAGTAGATGGTTATTCCCGCGGCAACGAGTGCCAGGCCAAGGAAAACAGCCGTTAGATAGTCATAGTAGAGCCCTATACCCAAGCTGACAATGCCCAGGTATGCGAAACCGATCCCGAACACGACCCCTTTTCCGGAAGAAGAGCCGCTATTTGATTTTGCCATTATACAACCTATGTTGTGTATTCCCTATTTATCGCTGTTTGCTCAGGCTGAACTGGTTTTCTCCACCTCTACGCTAGGAGGATGTCCGAAAACTTAGCAAAACAGGGGTAGCCTAGAGCATCTGCTCTAGGCACAGTTGGAGCAGATGCTCCAACCTACCCATAATTCTCAGATAGGCTCCTGGGTTCCCTGGAAACCCATTCCAAGTTTTCGGAGGCGTCCAGTATTTCTATACCTACTATCTCCTCATTAGGGCCGAAGTCCAAAGCGATGTCTTCATTGATTCGTATTGTTGTTACCTGAACCGGGCCTTTCTTGAAAGATATATATGCTGCATTGACCTGAGGGTCATATCTAATCTTCCTGGCGCACCCCTGAAATAGACAACCCGCATGGGCCACATGCCCACCAATGAATCACGAAAATTGACGTACGAGACGCCGTTCATGGTGAGCCCTTCGACAGGCCCCGGTGTAGGTTGCCCGACGTCGGGCAACTTACCCAGCCCGCAGTATAAGTCTATTTCCCCTGAAAAAACGCCGCGCCTAGCTTTGGCGGTGATGGATTCCCGCTTCCGCGGGAATGACACGGTCATGTCACTCCTGCGAAAGCAGGAGTCCAGGCAATTGAACAAGGGCGCATTGGTTTTCGGGGAGGCTAATACGCGCCTTTTTTCATTCCGCATCGTGAGCGGAGCGTTCATGACACTTTTCGGAGCGAAGCTAATTGACTTCATAGGCTGATCGTCTCACTCAAAGGATTTACTCTTTAGGAAGCTCACTAAAGATTGATTTTAGAAGTTCAACGTCTGTCATTATCAATTCATGAAGTCGGTCAATAGTCTCTGCCTTTACAGCAATAATGCGAGATTGCCCCGCAAATCTCCTGGTTGCCTTTTCAAAATCCTTCCCGTCTGCCACAACGAGGATACCCGTGGCATCCCAGTTTTCGTTTGCCCAATGTAGGGCGTCGAAATCCTTGGGTAGAGAGCCACCCTCGCAAATCTCAATGACATGGCTGGGGCTCTTGTGGGTTCCCCGTTTCCATAGCACATCATGCCTATACTCAGGACCTTCCTCGGTGCGAGTGTGATAGCTGAGTTCTCTCCCTATATCAACCA
>QIGA01000069.1 GCA_003229915.1 Chloroflexota bacterium | reverse complement strand
GGCTGGGTGAATGGGAATAAGAACTCGGCGACAATCCGGGTGGTGAAATATCGCGTGACTACCCTTTCTGGCGGACTCGCTCAAATCCTAGCACACGAAGTCCTTTGATTACTTCCCGAGCTTTGAGCGGGGGTAGCCTCGTCATACAGCTATCGCAACCAAGCTTGTGCCGATTTCTTCAGGGATCTCCTCGCCATGCTCTTTGCGGTATTCGAGACAGAGTTCAAGCACTTCCTTAATATTGGCGAGACACTCCTCATGAGTCTTGCCTTGAGCGTGAGCTTCTGGAATAAGGGGACAACTGGCTATGTAGAAACCGTCTGGTGCCTTTCTGATGACAACAGTATATTCCATCTTTCCCTTCTTTCTCGACTCGATTATAGCATGTTGAGGCGATGAGAGGCGCCTTCCTTGGTTACGATTCAGCCGTCTTATTATCGAACCCTCTCACTTTTTTGTGCCTCCGCCTGCCAAATGTGATGCGCCAGGAGTCTGTTTGATAATTAGGGGTAGGTTGGAGCGGATGCTTTAGGCTATCCTGTTACCGAGTTTTTGGCTATTCTCCTAGGGGACGGCTTGCTGCCTGTCGCGGTGTTTTTCGAGCAACCTCTTCAGGTATTGGCCGGTGAATGAGGATTCGACACTGGCGATTTTCTCCGGCGTCCCGGTGGCTACCACCCAGCCTCCACGGTCACCGCCGCCGGGGCCGAGGTCGATAATATAATCCGCGCACTTGATCAGGTCCAGATGGTGCTCGATGAGGATCACCGTGTTCCCCCCATCTACCAGCCGCTGCAATACTTGAAGCAAAGCGGCGACATCCTCGAAGGAGAGCCCTGTGGTGGGTTCATCGAGCATGTAGAGAGTTCTGCCTGTGGAGCGACGCGAAAGCTCGCTTGCCAGCTTCACCCTCTGCGCCTCGCCTCCAGAGAGGGTAGTGGCGGGCTGCCCCAGGCGTATATAGCCCAGTCCCACGTCTTTCAGGGTGGCAAGCTTGGCCTTGATCGCCGGGAAGTGCTCGAAGAAGGAATAGGCTTCCTCGACACTCATCTGGAGTACTTCGGCAATGTTCTTGCCCTTGAAGTGAATCTCCAGTGCCTCGCGGTTGTAGCGCTTTCCCTTGCAGACCTCACAGGGGACAGTGACGTCGGGGAGGAATTGCATCTCGATGTGGTTGTATCCCTCGCCGCCACAGGCCTCACAGCGCCCTCCCTTGACGTTGAAGGAGAAGCGTCCCGGACGATAGCCCCGCATCCGCGCCTCAGGCACAGTGGCGAAGAGCTCACGAATGGGCGTGAAAGCGCCGGTATAGGTGGCAGGGTTGGAGCGTGGGGTGCGCCCAATAGGGGACTGGTCGATATTCACTACCTTGTCGATGTGCTCCACTCCGGAGATGCCGTCGCAGTCACCGGGCATATCCCTGGCTTTGTAAAGGATCTGGGACAGCTTCTTGTGCAAGATATCGTCTATCAGGGTGCTCTTTCCACTGCCCGATACGCCGGTAATGCAGACGAATAGCCCCAGCGGTATTTGAACATCTATGTTACGGAGATTGTTCTGCCTCGCGCCTTTGATCAGCAGTGACTTGTCCGAGTTGGTTCGCCTGTTCTGGGGAAGGGGAATCTCCTTGATGCCGCTAAGATACTGGCCGGTTATCGACTCATGACTAGACATAACATCATCCAGGGTTCCACTGACCACTACCCGCCCGCCGCGCTCGCCGGCGCCGGGACCCATGTCGATGATGTGGTCAGCGGCGCGCATCATGGCCTCGTCGTGCTCGACAATGAGCAGTGTGTTGCCCAGGTCTCTCAACTTCTCGAGGGTCTCGATGAGCCTGGAACCGTCGGTAGGGTGAAGGCCTACCGTGGGCTCGTCACAGATATAAAGGACTCCCATCAGCCCACTGCCGATCTGGGTCGCCAGACGGATTCGCTCGGCTTCGCCGCCGGAGAGGCTGCCTGCCATCCTGTCCAGCGTGAGGTAATCGAGCCCAACATTCATCAAAAAGCCGAGACGAGATGCAATCTCCTTCAGTATCTGGCGGGCTATTAGCTGCTCTCGACTGTTGAGCACGGGCTTGTGTCCGTCATTTGCTGACCCGTCGAGCTTCTTGATCCAGTCGAGGGCTTGTTCGATGGACATCGAGGTCACCTGTGAGATATTGATGCCCGCGACAGTCACCGCCAGGGATTCGGGCTTGAGCCGCTGCCCGTTGCAGACAAGGCAGGGCTTCGATCTCATGTAGCGCTCGATCTCAGCGCGCGCATAGTCGGACTCGGTGTCGCGGTGACGCCGTTCGAGGTTATGGATCACACCCTCGAAGGATGCACTCCACTGATAGGCTTTTCCGAGCTGGGTTTCGTGCTTTATGGTAACCAACTGGCCGCTGTTGCCATAGAGGACGATATTGAGGTGTTCTTGCGTGAGGTTCTTGACCGGCACGTGAACTGAGAAGCCATACCTGCGGGCTACGGACTCGAGCATGCTGGCATACCAGGAGCTGATAGAGGCTGTTCGGGACCAGGGGCGGACAGCGCCCTCGGCGATGGTTAGCTCTTTGTTGGGGATCACCAGTTCCGGGTCTATTTCGAGTTTTACTCCTAATCCTGTACACGCCGGGCAGGCTCCGTGGGGGCTGTTGAAGCTGAATGTTCGCGGTGCGATCTCACCAAGGCTGATCCCGCAGTGGACGCAGGCGAAATGCTCTGAAAACAGGAGTTCCTCCCCATCCACGATTGACACCAGCACCACCCCGGTGCCCAGCTTCAACGCCGTCTCTACAGAGTCAGATATGCGTCCTGTCTGTTCCGCATCCCCTATGACGAGCCGATCCACGACAGCCTCTATGGTGTGCCGCTTGTTCTTATCGAGGTCGAACTCCTCGGAGAGGTCGAATATCTTCCCGTCTACGCGAACCCTGACATACCCCGCCTTCCTCAAGTCGTCGAAAACTGCATGGTGCTCGCCTTTGCGATCCTTGATCAGCGGCGCTATGATCATGAAGCGGGTGCCTTGTGGGAGCTCCATGACGGCATCCGCGATCTGCTGAACTGTCTGGCGTGATATCTCACGGCCGCACTGGGGGCAGTGAGGATGGCCGACACGTGCGAACAGCAGCCTGAGGTAATCGTAGATCTCGGTCACGGTGCCGACTGTAGACCTCGGGTTGCGGCTGGTACCCTTCTGGTCGATGGAGATAGCGGGGCTCAAACCTTCGATATAGTCCACATCGGGCTTCTCCATCCTGCCCAGAAACTGGCGGGCATAGGCGGAGAGGGACTCGACATAACGGCGCTGTCCTTCGGCATAGATAGTATCGAAGGCGAGGGAGCTCTTGCCCGAGCCGGAGACGCCTGTGATAACCACAAAGCGGTCACGGGGGATGGTGACGTCTATATTCTTGAGGTTGTGCTCGCGGGCTCCCCTAACGGTTATGGCGTCCAGCGGCATAATGATCCCTTCTGCATGAGTTTGCTAACAGACCATTTTAGCATAGAACCGAGAGGCAAAAAAGGGTGTCAGGTTGGATTGGGTGAAATGGAAGGGTCCTGCCTTCCGAATGTGGGATGTTGTCACTCCTGCGGAAGCGGTAGTAGGGGCGTTCA
>QIGA01000066.1 GCA_003229915.1 Chloroflexota bacterium | reverse complement strand
GGGCAGGCGTCCAGATTGGCTGGCCCCCCGCTCACCTCACCAGCTTGACCTGTATCGGCAATCGGCGACAGGGGAAGCAAAGGACTTCAAATCCCTTCGCAGCCCAAAATTATTCGAGCATGCGGAATCCAGTAAAGGTCAAGTGCTACGCATACTCACTGCGTTCGTATTCTGGCGCGCCCGGAGGGATTCGAACCCACGGCCCTTGGTTCCGAAGACCAATGCTCTATCCGCTGAGCTACGGGCGCACGCTTGAAGTCTGGCTTGAGGAGAGACGCCAGTTTCAAATCAGGGCTTTCAGCCAAGGAGTCAAGCTAATACTAACGATGCCGCTGATGGGGTGAGCGGAGGGATTCGAACCCTCGATCTCCAGGGCCACAACCTGGCGCCTTAACCGCTAGGCTACGCCCACCACAAGAGTGTTTGCCTGCCACCCTGATTCGAGCACATTTTACATTCGACACTGCTAATAGTCAACATTGGGCGCAGCGATGGGCAAAGGGGGCCCCGAAATAGCGATTGGCTATAAAAATTAGAATTTTGGGTGTCATTGCGAGCGCAGCGAAGCAATCTCACGGGCGTTAGGGCGTTCCATGGAACGCCCCTACACCCCGCGCTCCCCCCACCCTTAGACTGAGATGTAGCAACTGACTGGTGTTCTGATCGCTATTTTTGGGGCGCATTATAGGCCTTTTGAGATCAGTGTGCGTCCTGTATAATAGGAAAGGCGAGGATATGAAAGCTGCCGAGGAATGCCGTTACTGTCTGGAGGGGCTGCTGCGTCAAGCCGCTGGGCTGGCTACGGAGGAGCCCGACTTGAGGGCGAAGGTTATAGCGGAGGGGCTTTTGCTCCTCGACCGCGAGTTCTCCACAGATAAGACCTCTATCGCTGTTGCCACACCATTGCATCGGCTGGTTAGGGCGCTGACTGGCAACCCGGACCCTTACCGCGGGATAAAAGAAGCCGAGTTGGAGATAGCCGCAAAAGTCCGACGGAGCTTGGGTCACAACCCCGATGGCGATCTCAGGCAATGCCTTGTCTTTGCCGTTCGGGGAAATAGCATAGATTTCTTCAAAGACCTGAAAGAGATCATGGGAGCTATGGCGGGGCCCGTGGACTTTACTATCGATGACACAGTGAAGCTGGAGGGGAAGCTGCAAGGGGCAAAAGACATTCTCTATCTCGCAGACAACGCTGGAGAGGAGCCCTTCGATCTACCTCTGGTGCGCTGGCTGGGAAACTATGCACCTGTCACCTACGTAGTGAAGGAGTCACCCGTACAAGATGATATTACCATCTCTGATCTGGAGAGATTCGGAATGATGCAGGAATTGCCCAGGGTAATCAGCACCGGCACTGACACCCCAGGGGTGGACATGGGCATGGCCTCGCCCGAATTCAAGGCCGAGTTTGCGGCCGCTGACCTGGTGTTGGCCAAGGGTATGGGCTATTGGGAGACCCTATCGGAGCTGCCTGCGCGGGGGAAGGTGTTTCATCTTCTTAAGGCCAAGTGCCGGCCGGTGGCCGATTCCCTTGGTGTAGCTTTGGATAGCTATGCAGCCTTCTTACGGTGACGACATATGACGAGCGACATGCGACCCAAACTAAGGAGAATACAGGCTAGTCCGGGGCACTGGCAAGGCCAGCCCGTACTGGTGCTACGGGACCCTCTGGGGCTGATGGACCGCGCTGTGGCCATTCCGAGAAGCGTTGCTCCTTTACTGGAGCTGTGTGACGGCACTAGCGACGCGGTCACTCTGAGAACCGCCCTGGAGTTGAGAACCGGTTTGAGGCTGGGGCCGGATTATGTGGAAAAGATGCTCGCTGAGCTCGACGAGGCGCTATTACTGGAAAACGAACGTTTTACCCAGGCCTACAGGGAAACAGTGGAGAGGTTCAGGTCTGCCTCCTCTCGTCCTCCTAACCTGGCTGGAACAATGTACCCGGCCAACCCTGAGTGGCTGGAGCGCACCCTCAAAGAGTACTTGGCCCCCGTGCCTCCGGAGGTAGACAATGTCTCTGGCATCGGGCAGTTGCGTGGGCTCGTGAGCCCCCATATTGACTATGGGCGTGGTGGAGGCGTATATGCAGAAGTGTGGCAGCGAGCGGCAGTGGCGGCGCGTGCGGCCGAGGTGGCCATCGTTCTGGGCACCAATCACCACGATTGTCAGAAGCTGTTCACCATGACGCGCCAGAGCTACTCCACACCTTGGGGATTACTGCCGACAGCCAACGATGTGGTTGATACAGTGGCTGGCGCATTGGGAGAGGAGGAGGTGTTCGCCGAGGAGCTTCACCACCGCACCGAGCACTCAGTTGAGGCAGCTGCGGTCTGGTTGCACTACTTGGTGAAAGACAGGGATTGCGAGCTGGTGCCTGTCCTCTGCGGGTCTTTCCACGGTTTCGTTGAAGGAGATGAACATCCTGGTGAAGACGAGCAGGTTGCGCTCTTTGTTGAGGCGGTGAGGAAATCCACAGCCAATCGGCGTACCCTGATAGTAGCCGCGGCGGATTTGGCCCATGTAGGCCCGGCCTTCGGCGATCATTATCCCATAGGCTTGTCGGAGAGGGCCAGCATGTCTGCAGCCGACGGCGAGCTGATGGACGCCATAGCTCAAGGGGATGCCGAAGGGGTGTTCTGGCAAGTGAAAAAAGAGGGCGACCGGAGGAGAATCTGTGGCCTATCACCGATTTATCTGGCTCTGAGGATTTTGGGGGAGACCACTGGCAAGGTCACGGGATATGCCCAGTGTCCGGCCGACCAGCAGGGAACCTCTTTTGTGTCGATCTGCGGTATAGTGCTCAGCTAAGTGCCGGGACCGATGTCTCTTTGTGGCTGCGAGCGAAACCAGAGTCCATAGCCAGCGACTGACAGACAACAAAGCTGGCCTTGGGAGGAATATGGCGCAGAAAAAGGCAACTCTGGAGGTTCATTTGCAGCCCGGTGCCAAACGCGATGAGATAGTGGGGCTCAAGAACAGCATTCTCCATGTGAGGGTTGCAGCGCCGCCTCGTAGGGGGCAGGCTAACCAGGCATTGGTAGCGCTTATGGCTCGTGCTCTGGGTGTATCAAAGAGTGACCTTGTGATTATTCGGGGATATACCAGCCGGAACAAGGTCCTGGCTATACGAGGTCTGGACTCAGAGGAACTGAAAGGCAGGCTGGCTCAGTCATCAGCCGGATAGGGATTGCCGCAACTTAGGGTTATCGGCGATGAAGTATGTTTATGGCCATCTTCCCCAGAATGAGGATATCGGCTTCGTGGAGCGGTCCTACAGCGCCACCGAGGGGTTGTTGGAATACCAAGGCCGAAATGTTCTCTATCTGCAAGTTGATGCTTCGGATGTCACGTTTTGTGATCGGAGCTACGCTGCGCATCTGGCGAGCATCAATGTAAAGGGGTATGCGACGAGATGGAAGTATGGAACAAATGAAAGGGGAGAGGCGTTGTCTGAGATCGAGCCGATTAATGAGGAGGAAGAAAAGCGGGCGATAACGGAGCTCCTGCGATCCAGTCACAACATATCTGCGGTCAACTTCTTCTAATAGCCTGTCTGCGAATTGTGGGTGGGTTCAGCGCAGCGAAACCCACAATTTCCATCTCCCTT
>QIGA01000087.1 GCA_003229915.1 Chloroflexota bacterium | reverse complement strand
AAACAGGTAAATTAAGCCTGGATGATTTGGCTTCCAGAATCAAGGAGCTCCGAACAAGACAGGATGAATTATGCAAGGCGAGGCTTCAGTTAGAGGCCGAAATGGCAACCCACGGAGCGACGCACGTAGATGCGGAGACTGTAAAAACATATGCTGAGGACTTGAAGAGCCTGCTTGGCGAAGCCGACATCACTGAGAGTAAAGCTTTCCTTCGTTCATTCATTAGGCGCATCGAGATAAACAGGAGTGAAGCTGTAATCCAATATAATCTGCCACTGCCTCCGTCCCGGAGCAAGATGCAATCGGTAGGAGTTCTGCCTATTGATAGCTTTGGTGGAGATAGGGGGATTCGAACCCCCGACCTCTGCGATGCGAACGCAGCGCTCTCCCAGTTGAGCTATATCCCCCTTTACCCTCCAGGCAACAACAAAAGCCAGCCTCATTGCTCAATAGCTCTAAGATCGCCTTTTGATTCTACTGGCCGATACGAGGATAGCAAAAGCTGTCATGGCTGTCAAGCAAAGCTACGAGGGCACCATATCTGACGCCAGTTCCCACGCTTTTCTGCGAGGGCATCTGTTTCTGTCCCCCGGCATTCTGAGGCATGCCAACCCAGACACTTTAGCGCCAACGGCGGTTTGATCTCCGTCTGTTGCCTTCGATTGTCCGCAATCTGTGTTCGGCACTTCCGAAGTGGTGTGCTATCTCGTGCCGCACCACTCTTTCGATCTCTTCCTCTACTTCGCCCCATGAACGGCATATAGCCTCGATCGGCTTGCGGAAGATGGTTATCTTGTCGGGGAGTACCATGCCGTAACCTCTATCTCGCTCGGTATGAGGTACTCCCTCGTAAAGCCCCAATAGCCCGTATCTGCTTCTGATATTGGATCGGGCGAGCTGTGACGGGCTCGGCCAGTCTGCCACAATCACGTCTAGGTTTTCCAGTTTGTCCATAAACTCTGCGGGCAGTTTGTCAATGGATTTCATGACTAGGTCAAAGAACTGTTCACTTCGCATTGCCGCACGCGCCTGGGCGTCGCGGTTCTCAGGCTCGGTGTTTCTCTCAACGGGGCTGTGTTCCTCTGACATGAGATTCTGCCCTTATTTTCAGATATTGCCAAGCTGGACGATACGGGCCTCAGCTTTGCCCTTGCTGATCGTGAGGAGGGCCACGCTGCCTGGCCTAAGTTGGTAATCGGGAAAGGTTGCGCTGCCTGGGTTTACCAGAAGAGACTGCTTTACGGTTTGCACGATGTCTCTATGAGTATGTCCAAAGACGACGACGTCTGGTGCCTTATCGAGAGCGTGTTTCTCCGGGTGTACAATGAGATCATGAGCCCAGTACTGGGATGAGTGTATGAGATACAGGCTAAGACCGCCAATCGTCAACTCTTGTACCTCGTCTATCCGGTTATCCTGCATTCCGTAGTCATCGTCGCCTCTTGCTGCCAGAACCGGGGCAATGCTGTGCAACTCATCCAGGACGGAATCAACGAAGATATCGCCGGCGTGCAGGATCAGGTCGACGCCGTTGAATACTTCTGCTACCTGATGAGGTACCGCATTCGCCACGTCAGGGATATGCGTATCCGCTATGAGCCCAATGTGCATGAAGATAACTCTGCTCTGTGAAAAGGGGAATAGCTTCCCCAACTGCTAGTTCCGATAGGGTTATCTGCTGATTGTACCCTCCGCAAAGAGACTATCGGCCTACTCAGTCTAGCCTTTTGCCAAACCCAGGAGCCCCGCAATCGTAGACCTCCTCTACCTTGACCTTAATCACTGCGTGCGGAGCAGGCACGCCCATTTTCTTCATCGACTCTGTGCTTTTCTCGAAAAGTGGCCCCTCTGTGATGATCTCGGCAGTGCCTGAGAAACGCAGACACTGTAACTTGGATGTGTCGCCGATTATGATGGCTACCTTGGGATTCATCTTGATGTTCTCGAAGGTACGTTTGCCCGCCGACTCGGCGAAGATAATGTGTTCGTCATCCAGAATTCGGGTGCTCCCCTTCGGAGCCACGCTGGGGATGCCATCGGGGGTAGCAGTGGCTACGAAAGCCTGCTGTCCCTTTACCATCGCTTTCATTTCTTCGGTGATCTTTGCCATCTTCTCCTCCGGGTCTTGATTGCTTAAACAGAAGTCGTTTCCAGTATTTGCATCACTCTGTGAAGGTTTGTGGCAGGCGTTTCCCGAGGAACCTCCGATTCGGAGGTAATGAACAGGCGTTTTGTACTGCTCCCAGATACGAGCTCCAGCGTGGCTGCCTGGATGTCTTCAGCGGAGCCGAGTAGGGCAGATGAGGGCAGGCATCCCCCGAGGAGCATCCCCGCGAGCGATGGAGCATCAGCCATGTGTGAGATAGGGTTCCCCAAAGAAAAGCCATCCACTTCTAGCTGCAGGAGGTGTTGAAGATTCTCTGCAGACACCCTCTCTGTATGTATTATAACAGGTGCGTCATAAAAACGTACCAAATTGCATAGGGTTTTCAGCACGGGCTGAATCTTGGGATAGTGATTTGGCCCAAGAGAAGCCAGGTCCTTGTCGACCAGGATAACTGCATCCAGCTTGAGCTCGCCGTAGTCCCTGGCCAATGTCAACGCGATCTTCCCCCAGAAATCCATCGACTTTTTGAATGCTTCAGGGTTTGTATCGGGTGTGGATGTGGTTATTGGAGTGTGCTGTGATGGCGCTGGCGGTAAGCACTGGCACCGATCCCAGGTAGTGGCGAGGGTATTCACTATCGATGACAGCCTTTGCCTTTTGCTCGTGAGTTGGGTTCAAGGATGAGTTTTGCAGGCTGATCACAATGCCTCTGGCCCCTGAGTCCAGCAGGTACTCCACAGCCTGACGCACGTCTTCCTCATCAAGTGGCTGGCGTATTTCACCTGAACTATCGATCTCCTCTTTGACCCCTATCCTCATACTGGGCAGGATTATGTCGGCCATTGCTTTTGCCGCTTCGAGCTCTTCGTCGTCATTATCAGACGCATAAAGCGTAGCGGCAAAGCCTTCAGTGAGGATAAGGCCCAGCTTGGGCCCAGCCCTTTGCAGCAGGCAGTTGGTGCCGATAGTTGTGGAATATCTTATAACCGTTGTCTTGGAGAGGAGCTCCGCCACGCTGATGCCGAGTCTATCAGCTCCTTCCTCTATGCAATTGAGGAGGCAAACTGTGAAATCGTGGGGAGTGGTGTCTACTTTGACCTGTTCTATCCGGTTTCCCGCGGTCAGAAAGCCGTCGGTGAAGGATCCCCCGGTATCGATGTCTATAGTAATGCCCATGCAAGATACCTCGTGCGCCTGCGCTGATCTAACTGGCTGCCGCAAGCATTCTAGCGGCAACCTCGATTGATTGTCAACAAGATGTGCTCTTACCCTCACCCTACCCTCTCCCATCAAGGGAGAGGGGGTTTATTCTAAGTATTGTAGGGTGGGGAAGTGAAATAGAACGTAGCTTCTGTACTGATGAGTCGGCGGGTTTCGCCTTGCTGCACCCACTTTGCGAATCTGATTTGGGCACATAACGGAGACTGGCTAGGAACTATGGGTAGGTTGGAGCATCTGCTCCAACCGTGCCCAGGGCATCTGTTCTAAGCTACGCCCGTTTTTGTTAGGTTTGCGGATATCCTCCACACT
>QIGA01000254.1 GCA_003229915.1 Chloroflexota bacterium | reverse complement strand
GGTACTTGCGTCGTTCGTCTACACTCATCTTCTCCTCGCTTGGCATCGTCCTCCTTAGTAACATTTTTAGTTGAGTGAACCATGCCCACTCAGTAACATTTTAGATGAGTGAATACGGCGGGTTGTCAAAAGCCTACGGGTGCTGTATACTGTGCACGTCAAATATGGCGGGAGGTGGCTCTGTGGAGAACTTCGTTTTCCCCAAATGCCAGAAATGTAACTCTGGCGACTTGGTGCCTCTGTCTGACTTCGGCAGCCAGGGAGCGCCTATCCACTATAAGGTCTGGGTTTGTACCAATCCCGAATGTGGCTTCAACATAAAGATACGAAATGGCGACGTTTATATAAATGAGCCAATACTGAGCGGGACAGCGCATAACTCCCGGTACCGCTAGGCAGGCAAGGGCTCATTCATATTAAAGTGTTTCTGGTTCTGAGGACAAAAGAGGAAAACCTTCTTACTCCCTACTCCAGGTAATCCTTCAGCTTCTTTGATCTGCTGGGGTGGCGTAACTTGCGAAGTGCTTTAGCTTCGATTTGTCGGATACGTTCCCTGGTAACGCCGAATTCCTTGCCCACCTCCTCTAGTGTGCGGCTGCGCCCATCTTCCAAACCAAATCTTAGCTGGAGAACGCGGCGTTCCCTGGGAGTCAAAGTGGAGAGCACTTCCTCAACCTGATCCTTGAGCAAGTTAAGTGACGCGGCTTCCACAGGGGGCATTGTGGAGCGGTCTTCTATAAAGTCACCAAGGTGACTATCTTCCTCTTCTCCTATTGGCATCTCCAAAGACACCGGCTCTTGGGATATCTTGATAATCTCCCTCACCTTTTCCGGGGCAATACCCATGCCCTTGGCCACCTCCTCTGAGGTCGGTTCGCGACCATACTCCTGAGACAAGCGCCGGCTCGTTCGAATGAGCTTATTAATTGTTTCAACCATATGAACGGGGATACGAATTGTGCGTGCTTTGTCTGCTATATCCCTGGTGATCGCCTGGCGAATCCACCAAGTAGCATAAGTACTGAACTTATAGCCCTTGCGGTAGTCAAACTTCTCCACAGCCCTGATGAGACCGATGTTACCTTCCTGAATGAGGTCAAGGAGCGACATACCCCGCCCAATGTATTTCTTAGCAATGCTGACTACAAGGCGAAGGTTGGCTTCGATGAGATGTCGTTGCGCCTTAGCCCCTTCCTCCTTCAAGTACTCCCAATGTTCACCCAATTGGGGCTCCCGTGGTTCAATGTTATTTCGAAACTCCTGCTGTGGGGCTAGACTAACCAAGTCGGAGAATGAGCGTTTTTCCCCAATGACCTGGAGCACCTCTTGAGGAACAATGGCAAAAAGGAGCGAAATGTCCTTCAGTGCATCCCCGGCTTCGCGAGTGTCAGTAGCAGTTCTTTTGACAATGCCTTCCAAGAGACTTTGGTTGATCTCACCATCAATAGCGCTTCGCACCTTTGGATCTGAAATGCGCTGCGGCACACCGACCGGCCTCGGTAGGTCAAGTTCTTCCTCCAGAGCAATCATAAAAGGAGACGCCTGGCCCAACATCGCCAGCACAGAAATTGCAGTATCGACAGGAGAAGGAAATTGACCATGTCGGTTGAGCCAGTACTCTTCGATTCTCCTGGCATATCTGCCTTCCTCCATTCTTCTCGCCAGCTGTTTTTCCTCTCGAGCACTGAGCAGCGAAACACGCCCCATTTCTCGAAGGTACATTCTTACTGGGTCGTCGATCATTTCCTCCAGTTCTAACCCAGCTTCCTGCAGCTCCTCGAGCTCAGCTTCCTCCTTCCAAATCTCGCTGTCAGCAGGCTCCGCCACAGCCAGAACTCCCAACTCGCCACCTATTCTTGGCTTATTCTCAGACAGTGAGACAAGGATGCCCTCCTCGTGCTCTTCATCGAGCTTTGCTCCAGACGCAAGGATATCCTCCTCTTCCTCCTGCTCCGTTTCTTCTTCCTCAATCACGGGCACGGACGCAAATAGGTCCTCTGGCAGGAGGTCTCCTTCTTCATATAGGAATTCTTCTAGTTCCTTCGGTTCGTCTCTCATTAGTCCTCTCTATTTACGGAAAGCTTGGCCCTGTCCTTTCCTGCATCTTCTTTACCAGCTCGGCATTGATCTCCGCAGGCTTCTGCTGAAGTGCAGCAAGGCTCGCTGAATCCAACTCCTCACCATCCCTGATACTCGACACGGTTTCGGAAGTAACGAACTCATTCTGTAGCTTTAGCCTTCTCTCCTCAAGGTGTCCAATACATTTGGCAAGGTCTTTTTCCCATACCACCTCATCAGCCTGGGGCAGCATTTTACCAAAAAGTGACTCAAGGTGTCCTTCCAGACCGATACCGACAACCTGAGATAATTCATCAGCACGTGTGGCATCACGCCAGGCGGTGAATACTTCTCTATTCTCACTGCGTTCAAA
This sequence comes from Chloroflexota bacterium, assembly GCA_003229915.1. Classification (GTDB taxonomy): domain Bacteria; phylum Chloroflexota; class Dehalococcoidia; order SZUA-161; family SZUA-161; genus SZUA-161. The sequence goes on along the minus strand of QIGA01000254.1, from coordinate 1,211 downwards.
ATGATCTAGTGCAAGCTTCTCAGCCTTGTTCCTCAGCTCAGGATGCTGCAGCAGCAAAGCCAAGCAATACTCCTCCAGCGGATCACCGAAGTGGGTAGCGGAGCTGGGCTTGGGCTCTATTTTGCCAACCTTCTCTCTCCGGGTGCGAAGCACAGCAGCTACCTTCCCCAAAAGTGTTCTCTCACTGACCCCCAGCAAGGCGGCTAGCTTACCCAGGTAGAACTCCCGCTGCGTTTCATTCTCCAGTTCAGCGATCAAGGGCAAAAGTTGGTCGCTTGCCATCGACTTCCCTTCCGGCTTAGTGATGTCCAACCTTGAAACCGTCACTGCGATGAGGTGATCCATCAAAGATACTGCCTGGGCAACCAGTCGCTGCCATTCACGAGGATCATCCCTTATTAGAGCATCAGGATCTTCTCCTTTAGGCAAGGGAATTATGCTTATGTCAGCTCTAAGCTTGGAGGTGGTGCCATGCAAAGTAGGCATCGTTACATTCTCTCGATCAAGCGAACGGCGTGCGACCTCGATACCGCGCATAGTAGCGGCGTCTCCAGCTATATCAGGGTCGAGAGCGAAAGCCAAGCTCCTAGTCAGTCTCTTAAGCACTCTTATCTGCTTCTCGGTGAGTGCAGTTCCCATTGACGCGACCACGTTGGCAAAGCCGTGCTGGTGGGCCGCAATAACATCCATATAGCCCTCGACAATAATCACCAACTCTACCTCTCGAATTGCCCCCTTGGCACGATCGATTCCGTAAAGAACGCCGCTCTTGTCGAAAATCGCCGTTTGCGGCGAGTTCAGGTACTTGGGGGGTGACTCATCCAAAGCACGAGCGCCAAAGCCCACGACCCTCCCTTTGATATCCCTGATAGGAAACATCAATCGATTGCGAAAGTAGTCATATGTTCTACCTTCCTTCTCACCAAGCAACCCTGCCGCCAGCAGCTCACTCTCCCTGAAACCTCTTTCCAGGAGATGCTTTTTCAACCCTTCTCCTGAACTGCAACCCAACTGGAAATCGTCGACGGTCTTTTGGTCCAGACCCCGCCTGTTGACATAATCTCGTGCCGATTCAGCAATCGGCTCTCCTAAGAGCAGGTCATGGTAGTATTTGGCTGCTGCCTCATTTATTTGATAAAGACGATCAGTGAGCTTGTCCTCACCGGTATCTTTCCTCCGCGCTAAGGGCACACCTGCTCTCTCCGCCAGCA
>QIGA01000239.1 GCA_003229915.1 Chloroflexota bacterium | reverse complement strand
CTGTCTGAGAACCTCGTCTGTGTAGCGTTGCGACTCCCGTCACGACGCAGAATCCGTTGCCACAGGAGTGGCAACGCTACATCATTCTCAATAATGCCCTTTCAGCTTCTTCCACAAACATTTGGGCGTTATCAATTTGGCTTTTGGCGTCCTCTTGAGTGATATTGACGAAGTCTCCGTAATCGGCATCTTCTCTGATGTCTTTCGCCTTAGGCAGAGATTTGCTTACCTCTTTCGAGAAAAGCCCGGTTTTCACTATATGCTGATTGAATAAGGAAATCACTCCTGAATGTTTACTGCTATCCAATTCCTTTAGCGCCAAGAGGGCTCTTGCCGAAGTAAACATTGCGTAATAACTTCTGTTGACTGACAGCCCAAAATGATTTTGTTTGTAAGAATCTTCGGCCTCTATCAACACTTCCTTCGCCTTGTCGATCCTGTATCTGGCCAGATTTACACGAGTCACAAAGCGATCCCCTCCCTTTCCACACTTTCAAAGAAGAAGGAGCCTAGCTCTTTGTTTTTTTGGTACTCAAAGAGATCATAAAGCGCTGCTGACAAGGGTATGTCATGATCTATGACATAGCTGGCAGCCAGGTTTCTCACTTTTTCTTTTACATCCGCAGTCTTTTCCTTCACAAGGACAAATATGTCGATATCTGAATCTTCAAGGAAATCCCCCCTCGCCTTGGAGCCAAACAGTCGTATGAATACGATTTCATTCCCCAGCTTCCCTCTCAACTCTTTCACGAAAGAGTCTATTACTTCCCTTTCCACCTTATTCAAGCAACCTAGCCTTTTCATGAATATCGCCTGCTTTTTCTTCCTTACCCGTGCAGCGTCGCGACTCCCGTCACGACGCAGGAATCCGTTGCCACAGGAGGGGCAACGCTACGTTCATGCCTATTCCCTACTTATCTCCCTCTTCCATCCCCTGTACCTCCGCCTGAGTCTTCACAGGCAGGCCGTAGATCTGGATGAAGCCCTCGGCGGCGCTCTGGTCAAACTGGTCTTCCTTGTCGTAGGTAGCGAGGCTATAGCTATAGAGTGATTTGGGCGATGTGCGCCCCGCCACTGTTGCCCTGCCCTTATACAGCTTGACCCTAACTGTCCCGGTGACATGGCGCTGCGTGCTCTGGACATAGGCGGCAAGGTCCTGACGCAGTGTAGACAAGGTCGGCATATTCCTGAGCCATCCTCTGCTTGAAGCGAATCTGATCTCGGGACAGCGTCATCTGCTCCAGGGCCAGGTGGGCCAAAAGCAACACCGTAGCTGCTGGCGCCTCGTATATCTCTCTGGACTTTATCCCCACCAGGCGGTTCTCCACATGATCGATCCTGCCCACGCCATGCTCCCCGGCGAGGCTGTTTAGCCCCTCCACCAGGGCAACTCCATCCAGCTCCTGCCCGTCGAGGTTGACGGCAATGCCCCCCTCAAATCCAATCTCGATGTAGAGGGGCTCGTTGGGAGCATCAGCCGGCGCCTTGGTCAGGGTGTAGACCTCCTCCGGAGGCTCAACCCACGGATCCTCCAGCACGCCGCACTCGACGCTCCTGCCCCAAAGGTTCTCGTCTACGGAGTAAGGGCTATCTGCGGTGACCGGCACCGGGATTCCGTGGCGCTGAGCGTATTCGACCGTCTGCTCCCTGGTCATACCCCACTCACGCGCCGGCGCAATGATCTTGAGATGGGGAGCAAGCGCGGCAGTGCTCACATCGAACCTGACCTGGTCGTTGCCCTTGCCGGTGCAGCCATGAGCCACCGCTGCCGCCCCTTCCTGAAGGGCGGTGTCCACCAGAAGCTTGGCTATGAGCGGGCGGGCCAGGGCGGTAGCCAGTGGATATTGCCCTTCGTATATCGCATCCGCCTGAAGCGCAGGGAAGACATAGTCGGTGATGAAAACAGCCTTGGCGTCCACTACCAGCGCTTTTGTAGCGCCAACCTTGAGCGCCTTTTGCCGGATCGACTCGTAATCCCTTTCCATCCCCAAGTCTATGCTCAGGGCAACGACGTCCATATCATGTCTCTCGGCTATCCACTTGATCGCCGCCGAGGTATCGAGTCCACCGCTATAGGCCAGTACTACCTTATCCTTCAATCACGTTCCTCCGGCAACTATAAAGCTAACAGAACAGGGTGGCCTGGAACATCCGCTCCGGGCACGGGTGGAGCCGATGCTCCAACCTACCCATAGCCCTTATACAGTCCTCTGAGTTGTTCCCTTCTACCTTTCTTTGCCCACCTCTGCCAGTACAGGCTCCAATACCGCTATCGCCTCATCGACATCGCTCTTTGTTATGTTCAGCGGCGGAATAAAACGAACAGCGTTGGGCTTTACCGGGTTGAGCAAGAGTCCGCGCTCTAAGCAAGCCCGCACAACCCTATCGGAGAGGTCACGGTCGAATTGAACAGCCTCCAACAGCCCGCGACCCCGTACCTCGACAATGAAATCGAACTTGGATTTGAGCCTCTCAAGCTCAGATATCAGGTAAGCACCGGTCTGTTTGACCTTGCTTGGTATATCACCTTCGATGATAAACTTCAAGGTCGCGTAGCCCGCAGCACAGGCCAGAGGGTTGCCACCGAAGGTAGAGCCGTGCTCTCCCGGCGCAAAGACAGACGCCTTTTCCTTAGCCAAGAAGGCCCCGATGGGCACGCCTCCACCGAGCCCCTTGCCCAAGGCCATAATATCGGGTTCGACCCCGAACTGCTCATAGCCAAAGAGGCTGCCAATGCGCCCTATCCCCGTCTGTACCTCGTCGAGGATGAGGAGAATGCCCTTATCGTCGCACCAGGCTCGCACCTCTTTGAGATAATCATCGTCGGGGGTATTGACGCCGCCTTCGCCCTGTATCGGCTCCAGCATAACGGCGCAGGTCTCAGAGGTGGTGGCCTCCTTAATAGCGCCGACCTTGTTGTACTCCACGTTGACGAAGCCGTTGGGAAGCGGAGTGTAAGGCTCCTGATGCTTGGGCTGTCCCGTTGCGGCGACCATGGTCAGAGTTCGCCCATGAAAGGAATTAAACGTGGTGATGACTTTATAAGCGCCGCCCAGGTGGAGCTTGCCGTACCTGCGGGCCAGCTTCACCGCGCCCTCGACGGCCTCGGCGCCGCTGTTGCAGAAAAAGACCCTGTCGAGGCAGCTATTCTCCACCAGAAGCTCGGCGAGCTTAATCTGGGGCACTGTGTAGAACTGGTTCGACGTCTGGATCAGGGTTCTCGCCTGCTCACAGACAGCGCCCACTACCGCCGGATGGCAGTGCCCCAGGCTGTTCACAGCCCACCCCGAGGTGAAATCCAGATACTCTTTGCCGTGCTCATCCCACACTCGTGCGCCCTCGCCACGGACCACAGTCAACGGCATGCGCTTGAACGTGCGCATAAAGTATTTCTTCTCCAGCTCCTGCCAGTCAGCCATCAGTCTGTCCTGATCTCACTTCGCGGTCAATTCCGCCAGCCTCTGTATATCCGCCTGAAGCTCGTCCAGCTCCTCGCCGTAGGCAGTCCAGTCGCCCGCTCCAGCATATTCTTGCATTTTGTCCAGATGCCCCTGTATGGATTGCACCAACTCCGCTACGTCGCCAGTCGGTGTGGGTGTTGCCGATGGCGCAGGTGTCGGAGTCGGGGTGGGCGTGGGTGTGGGTGGTGTCGGTGGGGGGATAGGGGTCGGCGTTGGCCCGCCGAAGGCGGCAGCCAGGGCCTCATCCAGGGTCTGCTTCATCGCGAGGCGATTGCCAGTGGCGACAATAACCCTCTTGAGCTCGGGCAGCCCTCCCGCTGCCCCTTGCAGGAACACCGGCTCCACGTAGAGGAACGAATCCTCGATGGGAATCATCAACAGGTTTCCACGAATCACTGTGGAGCCACCGCGACCCCATAGGGCGAACTGCTCCGTGATAGTGGTATCCTGCTCAATGCGGTTCTCGATTTGAATCGGCCCAAAGATCAGCTTATCTTTAGGCAGGTTGTATGCCAGCAGAGTCCCATAGTTGTCGCCATCGGAGCGCGCCGCCAGCCAGGCGATTGTGTTCTTCTTTTTCTCCGGGGTGAAAGGCAGCATAAGCAGGAACTCTTCCTTTTCCTCTCCAGGAAGGCGCATAATGATATAGTATGGGTCTAGCCGCTGCGCCGCGCCTCGGTATATCTCATCGGGTATTGTCCACAGGTCCTCTTTTCCGTAGAACACCCTGATATCCTGCATGTGATATCTTTGGTACATTTGTGCCTGGATCATAAACATGTCCTGGGGATAGCGCAGGTGCGCCCTGATATCCTCGGGCATCTCCTCCCCAGGCGTGAAAAGGTCGGGGAAGATCGCCTGATAGGTCTGGACTAGGGGGTCGTTCGGTTCGACAACGTACAGGGTCACCGAGCCGTCATAGGCGTCGATGACCGCCTTGACGCTATTGCGGATGTAATTGGTGCCATCAGCAAACGGCGTGGAGTAGGGGTACTTACTGCTCCAGGTGTAGGCGTCCTGTATCCAAATGAGTTTGCCTTCCTCGGTAACCACCAGATAGGGGTCAGCATCAAGCTTGAGGAATGGAGCTATGCGCTTCACCCGCTCCTGGATGTTGCGGCGGTAAAGCACCCTGCTATCAGAGGTGATCTCGCCACTAATGAGGATGTTGAGGTCGCCTAGCTGCCAGGCATGGGCCGCCCTGCGGAAAAAGGAACCAAGCGATATCCCTCCCTTACCAGCATATTCGGTGTACATATTCTGATCACCCGCAGGGTAGTCGAATTCTTCGGTATTGGTGTTGACGAGGATGTAATCGTCGGTCTTTTCCCCGTAGTAGATCTCAGGCC